>CAVAJX010000028.1:0-24675 GCA_963589235.1 bacterium
AATCAAACTTAATTCCGTTATTTTATTAAAACGGACTTTCAAATAAAAATTTGCATATTTAGAAAAAGTATAAAAAAGCTCTTGCAAGAATAGGGCTTTTATTGTATAATTCTATTTGTCAGCTGATATGTCTGCGTAGCTCAGCTGGATAGAGCAATCGCCTTCTAAGCGATCGGTCAGGCGTTCGAGTCGCCTCGCGGACACCATTTATGAATTAAATCCTTGATATTCAGGGATTTTTTTTTAATTTTATTTCACTTTTTTGAGTAAAGTACTTGTTTACAGACGATAACTGTGATATATTTACGTTGTAGGAAGGTTATTTTAACTAATATTTGTTTCTCATGTTAAAATAGTTTCTTCGGAACGACGCGACTAATCACTTCCTACATTAGAAACAAGAAATTGTTTCTTTTTTTTTTGCATTTTTTGTGGGAAAGTTAATTTTATTTAGAATAATAAAGTAGGAGGTGAGAGAAAAAGACGTTATGAAAGTTGTCTTACAAGATGGTATTAAAGACTGTGGTATTTGTTGTTTACTTTCTGTTATTAGATTTTATGATGGGGATGTATCTAAAGAATATTTAAGGGAAATTACTAATACTAACAAGTCTGGAGTGTCAGCTTATGATTTAATAGAAGGCGCTAAAAGTATAGGATTTGATGCGGTAGGTGTGAAGGGAGACTTGTCAAAAATAGAAAAAAATAACTTACCTTGTCTTGCTCATGTTATCGTTAATAAGAGTTATAAGCACTTTGTTGTTATATATGATATTGATTTTAAAAGGAACAAAGTATTGATTATGGATCCAGCGAAGGGAAAAGTAATTTTAAATATGAGTGAATTTAAATTGATGTCTAGTATGAATTATATATTTTTGAAGCCAGTTAAAACTTTGCCTGTTTTTAATAAGAGTAAAATTATTCGTAAGATATTAACAGGATTTTTTAAGAAAAATAAAATATTTGTAATATTGATTATTGTTTTAACCTTTGTTTATTTTTTATTTCAAATCATAACTACCTTCCATTTTAAGTATTTATTAGAGTTTTCAGTTAATTATAAAATAAGCAATTTGATTACTTTTTTGAGTATTTATGTTTTCTTTCTATATTGTTTCAAAGAATTTACTAATTTTATGAGAAATATTTTATTGACAAAAATTTTAAGTAAACTGGATTTGGAAATTACTTTTGTAACGTTTAAACATATTCTCTTACTTCCATATTTATATTTTAAGAATCGAACAACAGGTGAAATTATTTCAAGAATTAGAGATTTAAATACTATTAAGAATTTATTAGGACAATTTTGTTGTATGATTTTTTCTGATTTTGTTGGTTTTATTTTATTTAGTTTTATAATGTTTAGATTAAATAGGAAAATATTTATAATAGTTTCTTGTATATGTGTATTTTTATTTTTTATACAAATAATATTTAATCATTTTAGAGTTTTAAAAGTTAAGAATGTTAATGTTTATAATGATAAAATTAATTCTTATTTAATTGAAACTATTACTAATATTGAGACTATTAAAGGTAGTCATTTAGAAAAGAAGTTTACAGATGTTTTTAAGATTAAGTATCAGAAATTATTAGAAAAAAATTATAGTTCTAGTTTATTTGAAGAAGGGTTTTTGTTCTTAAAAAATATTAGTAATAATTTGTTATTGGTTGTGATACTTGGTTATGGGTGTTTCTTTGTTGTATCTGGTAAGATGAGTTTAGGACAATTACTGGTATATCAAAATGTATTTAGTTATTATCTTTATTGTTTTGGAAATTTATTAAACTTATATACTGGCTATCATGACTTTAAATTAGCTTTAAGAAGAATTGAAGATTTGTTTACAGTTAAGACGGAGAAGTTTAATGGTAAAGGATATTATTTGATGTGTCGTTTAGATGGGGATATTGTTATTAAGAATTTGAATTATAATTTGGGAGGAAAATGTTTATTTAATAATTTAAGACTTAATATTTCTTATATGGATAAAGTTTTATTGACTGGTGAATCTGGATCTGGAAAGAGTACATTGGTTAAATTACTTTTAAGATATATTTATGTACCTTTTGGATTTATCTCTATTAAGAATATTGATATTAATCATTATCATTTGGATAATATAAGAAATAATATTACTTATATTAGTAATAATGATACTTTGTTTACGGATACACTTTATAATAATATTACACTTAATCAGAATGTTTCTAAAGAAGAGTTTTTAAAGATTACAAGGATTACTAAAGTTAATGAAATAGTTAAAAATGATAGACTAGGTTATCAGAAATTAGTAGAAGAGGATGGATTTAATTTTAGTTCTGGTGAGAAACAGAGAATTATATTAGCTAGATCATTAACTAGAAAGAGTGATATTTATATTTTTGATGAAGCTTTTAGTCAGATAGATATAGATAAAACAAGAATTATTCTTAGAGATATACTAGAATATTTGAAAGATAAGACTGTTATTGTGATTAGTCATAGAAATAATTTTAATAAGTTGTTTAATCGAGTCTTAAAATTGGAAAAGGGTAGAATATATGAAATTAGTAAATTATGAGAAGAAAGGATTTGTTATATTTTTAGTTGTTTTCTTGTTTATTTTGCTTTTTGGACTTTGTGTTTATACTTGGTGTAAGAAAATTAATAGTTACAGTTTAGTTACTGGTCGAGTTAGAAAAAAGAATTTAATAGAACTTTATATTAAAGATAAAGATATGAATATTATTTATAAAAATAGTAATGTTTATATTGGTGATAAAAAAGCTAGTTTTTCTATTGTTGAAGTTAATAAGGATATATTAATTGATAGTGATGATAAATATAATTTAGTGTTACTTAAGACAAAGTCATCTTTAAGTGATGGAGAAATAGTTGAACTTACTTTTAATGATAAACGTATTAGTTTATTTAAAATATTTGATGTTATTTGGAAAGGGTGAGTTATGGAGAAGATTAATAATTTAGAATTACAAAAGATAACTGGTGGGGTATCGGCTTTAGCGCTTGTTGGTATTGCGGCTTTAATAATTTTTATTTCAGGTGTACTTGATGGTTTTACTAATCCAGGGAGGTGTAATGGTTGAAGAAGGAAAGTGATATGAACTTAAAAGAAATATATGCTGGTAGTAGTGTTTCAGGTACAATTATTAATGCTTTTACAAAGATAATTGGAATGATGTATGATGCTGGTAAGGGACTTGGTTCATCAATAAGAAGACTTGGTGAAAATAATTTATGTCCATTAGAATAATTATTAAAAAATATTGGAAGATAATAGTTACAATAATAGTAATTTTTAGTATGCCTTTTATATATGAAATAGTTAAATTCTTGTATGAATTTGGTACTTTTATCGGTTCTTTAGGGCGATATTTGTTGAAATTTAGGACTTTTTGTTAAAAAAAACTAAAAATCTGTTGAAAAACAAGAGAAGTTTTGTTATAATTCTTTTTAGTTAAAAACGAAGGGAGGGATAATGATGGCAACTAAAGTAACTGTTAGAGGTAATTTGGACCAAGCTCTAAGAAAGTTCAAACAAAAAGTGGCAAGAGATGGTGTCCCTTCAGAATGTAGAAAAAGAGAAGCTTATGATAAACCAGGTGTTAGAAGAAGAGCTGCTAAAAAAGAAGGAATTAAAAACTCTCAAAAGAGAAATCGTGCTAACAATAGAGATTATTAATCTCTATTTTTTTTATATTAATTTTCGTTTCATCATATACTTTTATAGGTGATAATGATGATAGATAAGATTAGAGATTATATAAGAGATGATGAATTTAGATTAACTATTTTTAAAGATCGGTTACATATAATTAATTATTTAGAGATTTTGACATTTAGTAATAAACATATTTCGGTTGATACTGGTGATAATTTAATTGTTATAAAGGGAGAAAATTTGATTCTTAATAAGCTTTTAGATAATGAAATATTAATTACTGGGAAGATATATACAGTAGAGGAATTATATGATTAATAGATATAAATTAGTTATTACTGGAAGGAATCCCGATTACTTTTTAAAGAAAATTATTAAGAAAAAGATTAATATTTATGATTTAGAAAAGACACATAAAAAGATATATATTGTTGTTGATGATGTGGGACTTGATGATATTATGAGTATTAAAACTAGTTATAAAATTCAAGTAGTTGGGAGACTTGGTTTAGCAAGAGTTAAATATGTTATTAAAAAATATTTGTTATTTTTAATATTTTTTGTGTTTGGTATTTTTGTAAATATATTTTTAAGTAATATTATTTTTGATGTAGATGTTGTACATAGTAATCCTTATATTAGAGAATTAGTATTTAATGATTTGAAAAAGTATGGAATTAAAAAATATAATTTTAAAGTTAGTTATACTAAAAAAGAAAAAATTGTTAATAAAATTTTAAGTGATGAGAAGAATGATATCGAATGGTTAGAAATAGATAGTGTTGGTACTAAGTATATTGTAAAGGTTGAACAAAGAAAGAAAAATAAAGATAAAGAAACTTGTGTTAGAAGAAATATTGTGGCAAAGAAAGACGCTATGATACTTGGAATAGAAGCTACTGAAGGGGAAATACTAAAAAAGAAGTTGGATTATGTTAAAAAGGGAGATATTATAGTATCTGGTGTTATTTATAATAAAGAAAAAATAGTTGCTCAAAAGTGTGCTACGGGTAAAGTTTATGGAGAAGTTTGGTATTTAGTTTCTTTAGATATGCCGGTTAATTATAGAGAAGAAAATGTTACTGGTAGAGTTAAAAAACAATTAGAATTTAAATTTTTAAATAAAGAGTTTCATTTATTTTCACATTTTAAGAGTTATAAAAGAGAATCTTATTCAATAATTTCTAATAATTTACTACCTATTAGTTTGGACTTTACTAGCTATTTTGAAACAAAGGTAAAGAGTAAAACTTATACCTTGGATAATATAGAAAAAGACGCTATTTCTTTAGCGACAAATAAACTTACTAATAAGATAGGAAAAGATAGTGAAATAGTAAGTAAAAAAGTTTTGAAAAAGTATAAGAAAAATAGTAAAATAATAGTAGAAGTGTTTTTTAAAGTAAAAGAAGATATTACGGAATATTTAGAATATGAAGAAATTGTACAGGGAGAGTGATATTAATGTTAGGACCAATTACTACTACATTACAGGGTGTTATTGATATTACTTGGCCAATGGTTTTAATTGCTTGTGTTGTGATAGTTTCTTTAAGACTTAGTTATTTAATTAAAAATAAAGAAAGAGTAGTTTTATATAATGAGCTATTAAGCTTATCTTTTTTGATTTATATTATGTCTTTGTTCCAAATTGTTACATTCCAAGATGATGTTACTTGGTCTAGTAATAATTTTATTCCTTTTAGGGAAATATTGCGTTATAATATGGGCAGTCGACTTTTCTTCAAGAATGTATTAGGTAATATGATTATGTTTTTACCTTATGGATTTTTTGCTAGTTATTATTTAAAAAGTAAGAAGTTGACTTTACCATTATGTTTAACTATTTTGACATCTGTTTCTATTGAGACTGTTCAATTAATTATTGGAAGAGTTTTTGATGTTGATGATATTATTTTAAATATACTTGGTGGAGTACTTGGTTTTTATATATATCATATACTTGATATTCTTGGTGATAAGTTACCTAATATATTAAAGAGCGAATGGTTCTTAAATATTATTTCAATTTGTGTATTACTTGGATTATTATTTATTTTGTTATAGGAGGAAAAATGGGTAGTATTAGTATTTTTAATCAGACTGATAGAGAGATTGAAGAATTAAAGACAGTAGAGGATGTATTAAAGAGTGCTGTTAAAAAGGAGAACTTGGTTAATACAACGTTTAATTTAATTATAGTTGATAATGACTATATTCATGAACTTAATAAGAATTATCGTCATATAGATAGGGAAACTGATGTTATTACTTTTGCATTAGAAGATGATGATAGTTTAGTTATGCCTACTGATGAGAGAATTCTTGGGGATATTTATATTTCAATAGATAAAGCTATATCTCAGGCAGAAGAATATGGTCATTCTTTACTTCGTGAATTATCTTTTTTGGCAGTTCATGGTTTTTATCATTTACTTGGTTATGATCATATGACTAAAGAAGATGAAAGGGTTATGTTTGCTAAACAAGAGGAGGTATTAGAAGCGTATGGGATCACAAGATAAAAAAATTAAAGATTTAAAATTAGATAAAAAAAGATTAACTAATAGTTTTAAGTATGCTTTTGAAGGAATTGTACAAGCTTATATAGGAGAACAAAATTTAAAGATACATACTGTTATAGCTTGCTTAGTTATCTTGTTTGGCTTCATTTTAAAAATAAGTTATGTTGAATGGTTAGTTTGTTTAATACTTATTGCTTTAGTTTTAATGGCAGAGTTTTTTAATACTTCAATAGAGTATTTAGTTGATTTAGCATCTCCTGAAATTCATCCTTTAGCAAAAGCGACTAAAGATACAGCGAGTGCTGGAGTACTTATGATGGCTATTATTTCAGCTATCATTGGTTTAATTATATTTGTACCAAAGTTAATTAGTTTTGTAGGAGGCTTATTATGAAAGAAAAGTTATTAGAGTTATTAAATAATAGTTATTCACCTTATTCTAATTATGCAGTTAGTGCTATTTTAGTTACTAAGGATGGTAAAGGTTTTTATGGTGTTAATGTAGAAAATGCTAGTTATGGAGCAGCAATATGTGCGGAAAGAAGTGCTATTGTTTCAGCAATTTCTGCAGGATATAAAAGATATGACTTTAAAGAATTAAATATAATGGTTTCATCAGGTAAGATAGGAATGCCTTGTTTTTTATGTAGACAAGTAATTTCTGAGTTGTTTGATAAGGACGCTATTATTAGATGTTATGCAACAACAGGAGAATATAAAGAATATAAAGTAGAGGATATTTGTCCTTATCCATTTGGAAGTGATGATTTAAAATGAAATGTGGATTTGTTAGTTTAGTTGGAAGACCAAATGTTGGTAAAAGTACATTGCTTAATAGTGTATTAGGAATGAAACTTGCTATTACATCTAATGTGTCTGGTACAACAAGAAATGTTATTCAAGGAATTTATAATGATGATGATTCACAAATTATATTTGTAGATACTCCTGGTATTCATAAACCTAATGATAAACTTGGTACTTTAATGAATAAGAAAGCTTATACTTATACTGAAGGTGTAGATGTAATATTATTTTTAGTAGATATTTCAAAAGGATTTGGAAAAGGCGATAAGTTTATATTAGATAAATTTAAAGAAAAAGATGCAGTAGTATTTTTATTACTTAATAAAATTGATTTAGTAAAAGATAAAAGTGTTTTATTGGAAAGAATCAATGAGTTAAAAAAATTATATGACTTTAAAGAAATAATACCAATATCAGCTTTAAAAGATGATAATATTAAGTTATTAATAGACTGTATAAAAAAATATTTGCCAGAGTCAGAAGCAATATATTCTGAAGAAGAACTTACTAATGTTACAACAAGATTTATTATTAGTGAGTTTGTAAGAGAAAAAATATTAGAACTTACAAGAGATGAAGTTCCACATACAGTAACTTGTTATGTAGAAAATTATGAAGAAGATGAAAAGACTGTTCATATTCAAGTTTTAATAGTTGTTGATAGAGATAATATAAAGAAAATAATTATTGGTAAACAAGGTCAAATGTTAAAAGAAATTGGTATAAGAGCAAGACGTGATATGGAAGAGTTTTTAGGTAAAAAAGTGTATTTAGAAACTTATGTAAAAACTTTAAAAAATTGGCGAGATCAAGAGAAGTATTTTTTAGAATTAGGATTAAAAGAAGAAGATATGTAATTAATTATGTATAAGATTTTTATAAAATTATCACTATATTAATAGAGGTGATTTTATGAGTCAAATACTTTGGGATTTATTTAAGAAAACTGGAGATATTAAATATTATAATTTGTTACAACAAATAAAGAAGAAGTGATGTGTTTTGACAATTGAAAGTTTTGAAGGAATTGTTTTAAGTGAAACTAATTATAGTGAATCAAGTAAAATACTTAATGTTTTAACTGATAAATATGGTCTTATAGGTGTTATGTCTAAAGGATCTAGAAATATGAAAAGTAAACTTAGAAGTGTTAGTAGGAAGATGATTTATGGTACTTTTCATGTTTATTATAAAAAAGATGGACTTTCTACTTTAATTGGTGTTGATGTTATTAATGCATATTCTAATATACTTTTAGATTTAGAAAGAGTTAGTTATGCTTCTTATATGATGGATCTTGTTATGCAAGTATTTAAACAAAATGATGATAATAATATTTTCTATTTACTTAGAGATTCTTTAGGAAAGTTAGAGGAAGGATTTAATCCTTTAGTTCTTACAAATATTTTGGAATTAAAACTTTTAGATTTTTTAGGTGTTAAACCTTGTATTGATTATTGTAGTAAATGTGGTTCTGATAAAGGAATTGTTACACTTAGTACTGATTCCTTTGGTTATATTTGTAGGAATTGTTATAACAATGAAGGATTAGTAAGTGAAAAGACTATTAAGATGATTAGGTTATATTATTATGTTGATATAAAAAATATTACTAAGTTAGATGTTTCTAGTTTAGTTAGTAAAGAGATTAATCAGTTTTTGGATGAATATTATCAAAAGTATACGGGTTTATATTTAAAGAGTAAGGATTTTGTAAAGAGAATTAATCAATTAGTAGAAAAACAGTAAAAGTTATAAAATGTAAACAAAGTTTCTTGACAATGATTTAGGTTTTATATATATTATATTTATAAGTGTGATGACGAGTCTTGGAAAACTCAGAGCAGTATATTGTAAAGATGATTCTTCTAGAATAAATAAGGTGGAACCGCGGGAATGTACTCGTCCTTATGATGTTCTAGAAGTTTTTGCTTTTTATGGGATGGTGATAATATTAATATATTTATAGGTTGTTCTTCAAAAGTAGAAATAGATAAAAAATATATTGATGATGCAGACTTTATAAGTAAAGAATTAGCCGATTATGGATATGATTTAATTATTGGTGGGATTTCAAATGAAGGTATGTTCGGAAAAATATTAAATAATTTTAGTGAAGCTAAGAAAAAGATTAATGTTTATACTTTGAAATTATATAATGAAGATGTAAATTTATATAATGTCGGTTGTAAGTATGTAAAAAGTACTTTTGAAAGAACAGAAAACATTTATAAAGATGCTTTTAAAATACTTATTCTTCCTGGTGGTACAGGTAGTTTAGCTGAATTATTTGGTATGTTAGAAGATAATCGTACTATTGAATGTACTAAAGAAATAATTATTTATAATCAAGACGGTTATTATGATGATTTAATTAGATTTATTAAAAAACTTATTGATGAAAAGTTTAATGATTATTCTATTTTGAATTATATAAAAATATTTAATAAAAAAGAAGATTTGATAAAATATTTGGAGGTTTAAATATGACAGATTTAACAATGGAAAAATTAGTTAATTTTTGTAAACAATATGGATTTGTATTTCAAGGGAGTGAAATTTATGGTGGACTTGCGAATACTTGGGATTATGGTTCTTTAGGAGTTTTACTAAAAAATAATATTAAAAATGCTTGGATGAAGAAATTTGTTCAAGAAGATATTAATTGTGTAGGACTTGATAGCGCTATACTTATGAATCCTAGAACTTGGGAAGCATCTGGACATATTGCTACATTTTCTGATCCATTAATTGACTGTAAAAAGTGTAAGACTAGACATCGTGCTGATAAATTAGTAGAAGCTGATGGTGTAGAAGATGCAGGTGGAATGAATCATGAAGAGTTAATGAATTATATTAAAGAACATAATGTAGTTTGCCCAAACTGTGGTGCTTTAAATTATACTGATATAAGAGAATTTAATTTAATGTTTAAGACATTTCAAGGTGTTACTGAAGATGCTAAAAGTACAGTATATTTAAGGCCAGAAACTGCTCAAGGTATTTTTGTTGATTTCTTAAATGTACAAAGAAGTATGCGCCTTAAAGTACCATTTGGTATTGGTCAAATTGGTAAGAGTTTTAGAAATGAAATAACACCAGGTAACTTTATTTTCCGTGTTAGAGAATTTGAACAAATGGAAATGGAATTTTTCTGTAAGCCAGGAGATGAATTAAATTGGCATCAATATTATAAAGATTATTGCTTTAACTTTTTGTTGTCATTAGGAATAAAAAAAGAAAATTTAAGATTAAGAGATCACTCTAAAGAAGAATTATCTTTTTATAGTAATGCTACTACTGATATTGAATATAAGTTTCCATTTGGATTTGGTGAGTTATGGGGAATTGCTTCACGTACTGATTATGATTTAACTCAACATCAAAAAGTATCTGGAGTTAGTCAGGCTTATTTAGATCCTGAAACTAATGAAAAGTATATTCCGTATGTAATTGAACCAAGTGTTGGTGTTGATAGAATGTTTTTATCAGTACTATGTGATGCATATGATGAAGAGGAACTTGAAAATAATGATGTAAGAGAAGTATTACATTTACATCCATATTTAGCTCCTTATAAAGTAGCAGTTTTACCTCTTGCTAAAAAGTATCATAGTGAGAAAGCTCGTGAAGTATGGAAAATGCTTTCTAGTAATTTTTCTTGTAGTTATGATGAGGCTGGTTCTATTGGTAAGAGATATAGAAGAGCTGATGCATCTGGTACTCCTTGGTGTTTAACAGTTGATAATGAGACTTTAGAAAATGGTACTGTTACTATAAGAGATAGAGATACAATGGAACAAGTTACGTTAAAACTTGATGAGGTTGTTGATTATATTAATGAAAGAATTAAATTTTAATTTGAAGGATGTGTATATATGTTAAATATAATTGATGTTGGAAAACGTTTCGGCTCAATGAATGTTTCATCTATTTCTTATGATAATTTAACAGTTAGGGATAAGGTCTATTTGTTAGAACAATATGGAGCAAATGTTTTGGACTTACATGATATTGTTTTGACTGGTCCTGTTAAAAGAGAATTATTTGATAGACATCGTATGGAAATGGCACACGACTTTGGATTTGATGATAAGAGAATGTTTGTTGCTAATCAAGATAAAAAAGATGGTAGTTATTTTGAATTAACAAAGGATGTTGTTGAGGCTACTTCTGATGGTTGGGATCTTGATATTCCAGAAGATATTTTAATAATTACGGATAAGGTACCAGGTGTAGTTGCTGGTCATCCAATAGCTGACTGTCCTGTTGTTATGGTGTGTGATGCTAAAAAGGGTGTAACAGCTCTTGCTCATTGTAGTGCTGAACTTATAGATAAAAAGATGCCTATGATGGTAGTTGATGCTTTGCAAAGAGCATACGATAGTAAAGATGATGATTTAATTGCTTATATTAGTGCTTGTGCTGGAGACGGTTGGACTTATGATAACTATCCTCGTTGGGCAACTGATAGAAAACTATGGGATGGAGCTATTCGTGAGGAAAACGGTGTTTTTAGAATAGACATGCGTAGTGTTTTGACTAAGGAGTTAAATGAAGCTGGTGTTTCTATGGGCTCATTTAGTAGCGTTGATACACGTACTAATCCTAATTATTATTCTAATAGTATGGCTAGTGTTAATGGTGGAAATGACTCAAGTAAGGCTGGAAGAAACTTTTCTGGGGTATTTTATCGTTAAAATGTATGTAATCTAGTATTGATGAATTATTATTCAAAAAAGTTTTTAATAGTAATCAATTCAGTTATTCGATAAATTTGAATAACTGTAGAAACAAGAAATATTGAATATAAAGAATAATTTTAATGATTATCATATAAAAATAGTGTTTTTATGTGTTTTTCGAAGATAAAACGTACAAAAAGTGTTGACAAATAAGGGAGTTATGCATATAATTGTACTAGTCGAGAAAAAAGGAAAGAGATTTATATCCACCTGATCAGCGAATAGCGATGGGTCAAATGCCAAGTTTAATAATATTATTATGTTATTTAGATTTAGTTTGGCTTTAAAGTGGATATAATGTTTATATCCGCTTTTCTTATTATATTGGAGGTGTTATTTATCGCAAACAATAAGAATAACATGTTGATTAACGATCAAATCAAGGCTAGGGAAGTATTAGTTATTGGCCCTAATGGAGAACAAGTTGGAGTTAAGTCTATTCAAGACGCATTGACACTTGCTTCATATGCAGCATTAGATTTAGTACTTATTAGTCCAAATGCTAATCCGCCTGTTTGTAAAGTAATGGATTATAATAAATTCCGTTATGAAAGACAAAAAAAGGAAAAGGAAGCACTAAAGAGACAAAAGGCTAACATGTCAGAATTAAAAGAATATCGTTTATCGCCTGTTATCGACGTAGGTGATTTTGAAACCAAACTTAGAAATGCTACTAAGTATTTAGAGAAAGGTGACAGAATTAAGCTTACTATTCGTTTTAAAGGAAGACAACTTGCTCATACTGAATTGGGTAAAGAAGTCCTTGAACGTTTTGCATCTCGAGTTAGTGATTATGCGGATATAGAGCAAAAACCTAAGTTAGACGGAAAAACTATGACTATGTTATTAGTACCAAAGAAAGATAAGTAATAGGAGGAAAAAATATGCCAAAAATTAAAACACATTCAGGTGTTAAAAAAGTTTTAATTAAACGTAAAAATGATTATAAAATTGGAAAACCAGGAAGCATTCATAACACCGGTTATAAATCAGCAAGTTACAATAGAGCTTGTAGAAAGGGTTCTACTATTAGTAAGTCTGATTACAAGAGAATTAAGAACGTAATATAATCTAGAAGGAGGAAATAGGAAATGGCAAGAGTTAAGAATGGAGCAGTTACAAAAGCTCGTCATAAAAAAGTATTAAAAGCTGCTAAAGGTTACTTTGGTAGTAAACATAGACTATATAAGTCAGCAAAAGAACAATTAATGCATTCTGGACAATATGCATTCAGAGACAGAAAGCAAAAGAAGAGAGATTTTAGAAAATTATGGATTACAAGAATCAATGCAGCTTGTCGTCAAAATGATATTAGTTATTCAAGATTTATTGAAGGTTTAACTAAAGCTGGTGTTGAAGTTAACCGTAAAATGTTATCAGAAATAGCAATTAATGATCCTAAGATGTTTAGTGAATTTGTTAAAGTTGCTAAAGATGGTAAAGCAGGAAAAATTACTAAATCTACAGAAGTAATTGGTAAAGAAGTAACTATTAACGGAGCTAAGGCTAAAACTGCAACTAAGAAAGCAGAAAAAGCTGAAGAAAAGAAAGAAGTTAAAAAAGAAACTAAGAAAGAAGAAACAGTTGATTATTCAAAAATGACAGTTGCTGAATTAAAAGAAGTAGCTGCTAAAAAGAAAATCAATGTAACTGGTCTTAAAAAAGCTGAAATTATTGAAGCTTTAACTAAATAAGCATATTAGCGGATTTACTTATCTAGTGCCTTATAGGTGATAAAGTATTAGAAACTAATAGAAGAGATAAAACGAAGGAGAAAAAAATATATGACAATAGTATCAATGAATTATTTATTAGAAGCTGGTGTTCATTTTGGACATCAAAGAAGAAGATGGAATCCTAAAATGAAGGAATACATCTATACTACAAGAGATGACATTTATATAATCGATTTACAAAAAACAGTTAAGAAATTAGAAGAAGCTTATGAAGCTATGAAAGAAATAGCTCAAAATGGTGGAACAGTTTTATTTGTAGGAACTAAGAAACAAGCTCAAGAAGCTGCTGAAGAAAGTGCTACAAGAACTAACATGTATTTCGTAAATGAACGTTGGTTAGGTGGAACTTTAACTAACTTTAAGACAATTCGTTCTAGAATTAGAAGAATGGAAGAAATCGAAAAGATGGAACAAGAAGGAATTTTCGAAATGCTTCCTAAAAAAGAAGTTATTCAAATTAAAAAAGAATATGATAAGTTAAATAAAAACTTAAGAGGAATTAGAGAAATGAAGAAAATGCCTCAAGCATTAGTAATCGTTGATCCTCGTAAAGAAGAAATAGCTATTAAAGAAGCTCGTATTTTAGGTATTCCAGTATTTGGTATCGTAGATACTAACTGTGATCCAGATATGGTAGATTATGTAATTCCAGGTAATGATGATGCTGTTAGAGCAGTTAAATTATTAATCGGTGCTTTAACTAACGCTATTGCTGAAGTTAACGGTAATGAAGTAATTGACTTTGTTAGTGAAGAAGATAAAGCAAAAGCTGAAAAGAAAGCTCAAAAGAAGGAAGCTAAAGAAGAAAAACAAGAAGTAAAAGAAGAAACTAAGGAAGAAGTTAAAGAAGAAAAAGCTGAAGTAAAAGAAGAGGTTAAAGAAGAAGTTAAAGCAGAAGTAAAATTAGATGATTTAACTTTAGCTGAATTAAAAGCTATGGCTAAAGAAAAAGAAATCAAAGGTTATTCTACTATGAAGAAAGCTGAATTAGTAGAAGCTTTAACTAAATAGTTATTGAAGTCGACTAAGGAGGGTGGAAGGGAAATTTCATCCTCTTTTTTCTTTTCATATTGGAAAGATTAGTTTATAATTTAAATATATAGGAGGACAAATTATGATTAAAGCAAGTGATGTTAAAGATTTAAGAGAAAAAACTGGTGCTGGTATGCTTGATTGTAAAAAAGCATTAGAGGCAACAGAAGGAGTTATGGAAAAGGCTATTGACTGGCTAAGAGAAAAAGGTATTGCTAAAGCTGCTAAGAAAGAAAGTAGAATTGCAGCTGAAGGTTTATGCCAAATCAAAGTTGATGGTAATAAAGCTGTTATGTTAGAAGTTAATTCTGAAACAGACTTTGTTGCTAAAAATGAAGAATTTACTAACTTTGTAGATTATTTAGCAGATGAAATTTTAAAGAATGATGCTAAAACAGTAGAAGATGTTTTAAATATTAAAGATGGTAGCGAAACTATTAATGATAAATTAGTAGCTTTAGTTGCTAAAATTGGCGAGAAAATTAGTTTTAGACGTTTCACTGTTATTACTAAGAATGATGATGAGTGCTTTGGTACTTATAAGCATTTAGGTGGTAAAATTGGTGTTGTAGTTGTAGTTAAGGGAGCAGATGAAGCTGTTGCTAAAGATGTTGCTATGCAAGCTGCTGCTATGAATCCAGTTGGTCTTAGAAAAGAAGATGTACCAGCTGAAATGGTAGAAAAAGAATCTCATATTATTAAAGAACAAGTTATGGCTGAAGGTAAACCAGAAGCAATAGCTGAAAAAATGGTTATTGGTAGACTTAATAAATTCTATAAAGAAATTTGTTTAGAAGAACAAGCATTTATTAAGGATTCTTCATTAACTGTACTTGATTATGTTAAAAACAATAATGGTGAAATTATTTCAATGGCTAGATTTGCTGTTGGTGAAGGAATCGAAAAAAGAGAAGAAAACTTTGCTGATGAAGTAATGAGTCAAATTAAAAATGCTTAGTTTTTAGGATAAGAGAAGTATATGATAAAAAAGTTGGTATTAACATTATTAGTTGCTATTGTGTTTTTGTCTGGATGTTCTATTAAGAAAGTAGATGATCTTTCTCAGTCTGAGAAGTTTGCGAAAGAGTATTCAGTATCTAAGGATAATCCATTTAAATATGTTGGAATCGATGAGATTTTAGAAATATTTGAATCTGGAACTGGAGTGGTTTTCTTTGGTAACTCTGATGATGAATTTTCTAGGGAGACAGTTAGATTATTTACTGAAGCAATAGAGGATAGTGAAGTCAAAGACATTGATGTTTATTATTATGATCCTGTTGTTATTAGAGATAATAAAGATTATAAATATAATGAATTGTTAGATTTACTTGAAGGATATTTGAATAAAAATAATGATGAAGATTATTTATATTTACCTGATATTTATTTTGTAAAAGAAGGTAAAATAATAGGTCATGATAATGAATCAGCATTTGTTGCGACAAGTAATGAAGAGTATTCAATTGATGAAATTAAAAATAAATTATTTAACAAATACGTTAAATTATTAAATGATTATAACAGGAAAGATACTGATGAATAATTAGTATCTTTTTTTTACGTAAAGTTTTTTGTTTATTTAAATAATCTATTGTTTAGTTTTACTTATAAGTTTATAATATTTTTAGAGGTGAAGACTTGTGAGTACTAAGAAAGAAAAGACAGAAGAAAAAGAAGTACCGGTTGTACAAGAAGATTTAGAAGATAAAGTTGAACGTTTAGTAGAAGAAAAGCTAGAAGAGGAGAAAAAAGAAAGAACTTCTAAAGTTACTATTTGGGCTTTAGTAATAGTTTTAATTTTAGCTTTAGGATATATTGCTTATGATAAAGGATTAATTTTTGGTAATTCTAGTACTAATACTACTGATGTATCTGATAAAGATAATAATTCAGGCAATAAAAAAGATGAAGATGAAAGTAAGAATTATATTACCAAGTTAGAAGCTAACGATAGTACTGTTGTTGAGTTATTTGATAAGATGAATAATGCAGCAGAACACTATTGTGGGGTTTCTGAATATTATACTAATTCTAGAGTTTCTGGTTCTAGTCTTGGTAATCAATTTGTATTCGATGTTGCTGTTTTAAATATTGAAAAGATGTATGGTACTGTGGATATTACAGAAGCACAATTTGAAAATGTTGTTAGTAGTATATTTGGAAGTAATTATAAATATAATCATGTTTCATATAAAGCATGTTCTTTGTATGAATATAATTCTAATACTAAAGCATATGTATATCAAACTAGTTTAGAATGTGGTGGTTCTTGTGGTATTCATGATTTAAGAAAAGTTGTTGGGGCTTATAAGGATGATAAGACATTAACTATTGAAGTAGGAGTTTTATTTGCTACTGATAATAATGATAACACATATAATTATTATAAGGACTATAATAAAACTCAAGCTGTTACTGATTATGAAAAAGAAAATGGTGTTGAGTATGCTAAAGAAACCATTGAAAATGCTAAAAAAGGTACAATTTACAATATGGTATTTACTTTAGAAAATGGTAATTATGTATATAGTTATACAGAGCCAAGTAATAAGTAATTAGTTTTATATATGAGATACTAATTAATAGTTAGTATCTTTTTTTGGCTTGTAAAATTAGAACATCTGTGATACGATGAATATGTCAAGGAAACTTGAATAAAATAAAAATAGGGAATACTTAATATCGTTGTGTTAAGTACTTACCTCGTTTTAGTTTGGTTTGCACTTAGTCACATCATTGATTAAGTGCTTTTTCTTATTCATCGTTACTTAAATAATAGAAGTAATAAGTAGGATGATGATAATGATTAGGCTGAAGATTAATAAATCTTTCTTCATCAAAACATCACCTCCTCTCTATAGAGGTAGGCACTTAACTATTAATGTATTCCCTAATTAAATTATACGAAAATAATTATAATATCCTAAAAAATGTAATATAAATATTATGTTAAATACATTGTCAAAATAATAAAAAAATTATATAATATTGGTGAACAAATTAGTACATGTTACTTTAGTCTTAAAAGTAGGAATTTTGATTGGTAACGATCAAAGTGACAAATTCTATTTGTCTTTTGTTCTAGTTATTATATAATATAAGTATTAAGGAGAGATGAAATATAATGGATAGCGAAATGATTATCTTAGAATTAAATGAGAAAATGGATAAGGCAATTGCTACTTTAGAAAAACGTTTTACTACTGTTAGAGCAGGAAGAGCTAATCCTTCTAGTTTGGATGGTATTATGGTTGAGTATTATGGTAGTATGACACCTTTAAAACAACTAGCAACTATATCTGTTCCAGAAGCTAGACAATTATTAATTAAGCCATTTGATAGAGGATGCTTAAAAGATATAGAGAAAGCTATTTTAGCTTCTAACTTAGGTTATAATCCTGGTAATGATGGAGAAACAATTAGAATTATTATTCCAGAACTTACAGAAGAGAGAAGAAGAGAATTAGTAAAACAAGTTAAAGCTTTAGCAGAAGAAGCTAAAGTTGCGATAAGAAATATTAGACGTGAAGGATTAGAAGATGTTTCTAAATTGGAAGTTTCAGAAGATGAAGAAAAAGGTTTAGAAAAAGATATTCAAGATATAGTTAATGAGTATAATAAAAAAGTAGAAGCAAAATTAAAAGAAAAAGAAGAAGAATTACTTACTGTTTAGTAAGTTTTTTCTTTAAAAAAAATTAACTACTCATTAGTAGCTAATCCTTTTTCAACACGTTTTTTAATTATTTCAATAAGTTCATTTTTTAATTCTTGATCGGCATTTTCCCAGATGATACTTAAAAATACACCAAGTCCTGGTAAAGTTACTTCATCTTGTGATGTAACTGATTCATCTATAGCTTGACGAAGTGTATTATAATCATCACCTTTAAAATTATTAATTATGTGTTCTCTGATACTCATATCCATATCTTTCCTCCTCATATATATAATGAGACAATATTGATATTTTTATACTGTTATCTTAACTTTATTTTTTTTTATTTATATAGTAAAATATATTTGGTGATACAATGAAATTGACTGTTAATGATAAAACATATGATATTGTTATTGAAAGAAAGTCTACAACGAAGAATACTTATATAAGAGTAAAACCTGATTTAACGGTTTTTGTTACTACTAATAGATTTACTACTACTAAAGCTATCACAAATTTAATAGAAGAAAATTATGATAAGTTAGTTAGAATGATAGAAGTTCAGGAAAAGAAGAAGGAAAATAATCAAGGATTTTTATATTTAGGTAAACAATATGATATTGTATATGTAGATTCTAATTCTATATCTTTTGGAGATACTAAAGTTTTTTTAGGAAAAGATTTTGATATTGATAAATGGTATAAGAAACAAGCTAAAGGTATATTTTTAGAACATTTAGATGAACAGTATAATAAATTTTCAAAACGTATTTGTTATCCAAAATTAAAGATAAGAAAGATGACTAGTCGTTGGGGTGTTTGTAATATTAGTTTAAAAACAATTACACTTAATTTGGAACTAATAAAAAGAGATACTAAATATTTAGATTATGTTATTGTTCATGAATTATCACATTTAATTCATGCTGACCATTCGGAAAGATTTTGGGCATTAGTAGAAGAAAATATGCCTGATTATAAAAAATATCGTAAGGAGATGAAGGAATTTTGAATGTAATTACAAGTTTAGATAATGAAAAAGTTAAGTTATGTAAGAAGTTACAAAAAAAGAAATATCGTGATGAATATAAGTTATTTGTAGTTGAAGGGGCTCATTTAGCATTAGAGGCTTTTAGAGCTGGTATTTTAGAAGAACTTATTTTGGAAGAACATCAAGATTTACCTTTTCCTTCACCATTTTGTTATTTTTCTAAAGAAGTAATGAGTAAAGTTTCAACAATGGATACGCCAAGTACTGTGTTAGGACTATGTAGAAAAATAGATAATGATGATGTCATAGGTGAAAGAATTTTAGTTTTAGATAATGTTCAAGATCCTGGTAATTTAGGGACTATTATTAGAAGTGCTTTAGCTTTTAATGTTTCAACAATTATTTTATCTGAAAATACAGTTGATTTATATAATCCAAAGGTTTTAAGAGCAACACAAGGTATGTTATTTCATATGAATATAATTTCAAGAGATGTTGTGAATTGGCTTAGTACTATTGCTCCTTTAGGTATTCCAATTTATGGTACTAAAGTTGATGGTGGATTTGATCCTAGAAAACTTACTAAAACTGAAAAGAAAAAGTTTGTTTTAATTGTAGGTAATGAAGGAAAAGGTGTAAGTAGTCGTGTTTTAGATCTTTGTAGTAAGAACCTTTGTATTCCTACTAATATAAGAGTTGAAAGTCTTAATGTTGCGGTTGCGACTAGTATTTTATTGTATGAGTTGGGGAATTAATTATGCAGAAGGTTTATGTTGGTAAAGTAGTTGGTACTCATGGTATTAAAGGGGAAATTAGAATAATTAGTGATTTTCAATTTAAAGATAAAGTATTTGTTGTTGGTAATAGTTTGATTATTAATGATAAAGATTATGTAATAAGAAGTTATAGAAAACATAAGAATTTTGACATGGTTACTTTAAATGATTATAATGATATTAATGAAGCTTTATTTTTAGTTAGAAATAAAGTTTATTTTGATAAAGAAAAGTTAAATTTGAGTAATGAAGAAGTATTAGATGAAGATTTACTTGAATTTAAAGTTATTGATCAAGATGGAAGAGTTGGAAAAGTAGTGGAAGTCTTTTTAGCTTCTCCTACCAATAAAATTATTAGAGTTATGTTTGATAAGGAATATTTAATACCAGTTTATTCACCTATGTTAAAGTCTATTGATAAGAGTAATAAATGTATTTATGTAGATATATTAGATTAGTAAAGGAGGTTTTTTATGAGAATTGATATTCTTACATTGTTTCCAGATATGTTTAAGAATGTATTTGAAGAGTCTATTGTTAAAAGAGCTCAGGAATTAGGAAAACTTGAAATTAATATTGTTAACTTTAGAGATTATACTGATGATCCTCATAAAAAAGTTGATGATACTCCTTACGGTGGTGGAGCAGGTATGGTACTTACTTGTCAGCCAATATTTGACTGTGTTAATGCTTTAAAAACAGATGATACAAAAGTTATTTTACTTACTCCTGATGGAGTTTTGTATAAACAAAAACAGGCATATGATTTGTCAAAAGAAAAACATTTAATAATTATTTCAGGTCATTATGAAGGTTTTGATGAAAGAATTAGAAGTATATGTGATTTAGAAATTAGTATAGGTGATTATGTTTTAACAGGTGGTGAAATAGCTTCAATGGTTTTAGTTGATTCTATTGCGAGATTAATTCCAGGTGTTATTACAGAAGAGTCTCATATTAATGATTCATTTAATGATAATTTACTTGATTATCCTACATATACAAAACCAAGAATATATAATGGTATGGAAGTTCCTGAAGTGTTACTATCAGGGGATCATAAAAAGATAAAAGAGTATAGAGAGCAAGAAAGTTTGAAAAGGACACTTGAAAGAAGACCCGATTTATTAAATAAGTAGGTGAAGTTTTATGTATTCTATTAGTAGAAAAAAAGTAGTTAAAAAGAAATGGAAGTTTAAGGATTTTGAAAGTTTGTGTAATTTAGATGGATTTTTGATGCCTTCTTCTAGAAATGGATTTAATATTTGTGATCAAAAGATTACGCATATTAATGTTGTTGATACTGAACTAGCAAAACCTATAGTGCGTAAATTTGTATCTACAAAATATAAAAAATTAATCAAAACTTTAACAGAATTATTGATAAGTGATGATGATTCAGGTGATACTTTTAGACTAGCTCTTGATAAGATAGAAAAGTTTAGAATGGAAGTAAAAAATAGGTATCGCAGATTTTTAGAACAAAAAGAATTAGAAATAATGGCTAAACAGTTGAGTGCCTTGCAAAAACAGGCTAAACTTGAATTTGCTGAATTACAAAATAATTTGTTAAGTATGAATGAAATGGGAAAAGGTAAATAATTATATAAGAAGTTTTGTGATATTACTTCTTTTTATTTAGAAAGGGCTATTACTGATGCGACGATATAAACTAAATAGAAAAGTACAGATTTATTTGTTAAGTATTTTTATAGTTGTTTTTACGGGACTTATAGTTAAAAATTATTTTAGTTTTAAGATTAAGAATGTAGAGTTATTAGAAAATAGTAATGTTTCATATAAAGTGTATTTAAAAAATAGTACTTTTTTTGAGGGTAATGATAAAAAACAATATAACTTTAATATGATAGATAAAATAAAAGCTAAATTTAATTATGATGTTAGTTTTAATAAATATGTTAGATATTCTTCTAAATATTTTTTAAAGGCTAATATTGTTACAACGGATAGTCAAGGTAAGATACTTAATAATAATTCTACAAGAATTACTGATGAGATAGATGTTAAAGATACTGGATTTAAAATTGATTTTTCTAAGAATATAGAGATTAATTATGAACAGTATTATGGTTATGGAAAGACAATTAAAAGTAATTTTCCAACTGCGTCTAATGTTTTATTGAAAATTACTTTATATGTTGATTTATTTGATGAGAAATTAGAACTTTCGTCTTTAGAAATTCCATTAAATGATGGGATGATAGAAATTAAAGATAATAATATTAATGATAGAAAAAATAGTAAAAATGCTTATTGTTCTAGATGTTTTGGTTGGATAAGTATAGTCTGGTTTATTTTAGATATTGGTAGTATTGTTCTTTTAGTAAGGACATTTATTGAATATAAAAAAGATGATATAGAGGTTATTTAGTTAAAAAAACATAAAAACTGGTAAAATTAGGCTATTTTTTAATGTATTTTTGTAGTTTACATTGAAGTATTTGGTTTTTTATGGTATAATATGCACTACTTAAGGGGAGTTGTTTTATATGGATATTAATTATGAAGAATTTAGAAAAAAACATGGGTATGTTTTAAATCCTGCCAAAAGTTTTAAACTTTCTAAGGATTTTCCGTCTATTAAAAGAAAACATGTTAAGAGTCGAAAAAGAACATCTAAAGCATTGAGAGAGATAGATGAGAAAAGTTCTTGGTCATGGTATGATGAGGTAAAAAAGAGACATGAGTCACTAATGGATAAACCTATGACATTTTACAGAGGTAATGAAAAAACTGGAACTCAAGTGTTTGAAGAAGCAGATATGTTAGCAAAAGCACTAATGGCAAAAGGTATCACTAAAGGTGATAATATAATGGCCTGTATGTCCAATGTTCCAGAAGTGTTAACCTTAATGTTAGCAGCTAACAAATGCGGAGCTATTGTTAATTTCATGGGTGCTGATTTTGATAAGGAATTTATTAAACAAATATTTTCTAAAAATAGTAAAAAGGTATTTATAGGTACTGATGATAAATTTGAGAAGATATCTTCTGTTGTTGAAGATGCTAATTTTGATAATGTTATTTTAGTATCTTTAACTGATTCTTTAGAAAATGGTGTAGATCCATACTATGAATATGATAAGGATTTTTATACATTTGAAAATAAGGTTCCAAAGTTTAAGAGTCAAAATGACAAAATTGTTACTTTATCTCAATTTAGTTCTTATGGTAAAGATTTTACTGGTGAGTTTCCAGAGGTTGGTATAGATGATGGATTTACTATAACTTATACTTCAGGTTCTACTAAAATCGGTTGGCCAAAGGAGATTTTACATAGTAGTAGACCTTATATTTCTATTGCTAGATTTCATGATCCAGACTTATCTAGAATGCCAGCAATGCGTAATATGCGCGGTTTAGCTCATATTCCTACTCATTCTAATACTAATTTGGCTTCTTCAATTTCTGATACTTTATGTCAAAAATGTACTGTGGCATTTGAGCCAATATATGATAAAGACTTTTTTAGATATAGTTTAGCTATTAATGAACCAGGATTTGTTCCTGCAACTAGAAGTTTTTTAGTTAATACATTTAAAAATTTCAAAAATGATCCTAAATTGGCCGGAAAAGATTTATCTTATATTTTAAATATTGTTTCTGTTGGTGAAGATATTTCAGCTAATGAAATAAAATATATTGATTCCAAATTAAAAGAACTAAATTCAGGATGTTCACTAATTCCTCGTCCTATTGGTCCTATTACTTTGTCTGTTGGTGGTGGTAACTGTGAACATGGTGGCTTATTCTTTACTTTGTTTAAATCTACTCGTGATAAACTTTCAAGAAAAGAAACTGGTATGATTCCTTTCCAACTTGCAGATATTGCAGTTCTTAGAGAGGATGGTACTGAATGTGGATATAATGAATATGGTAAATTAGTTGCTAATTCTTTTTGTACAATGAAGGGATATGTTGATAATCCAGAAGCTAATGAGGCTTTTCATCTAACAGATGCCTATGGCAGAGTATGGGGTAATTGTGATGTTTGGGCTTATATAAATGATAATGGAAATGTTGTTATGAAAGGTAGATATTCTAATGTTGTCCCATTAAAAGATGGAACAGTTGTGCCAATGTTTTTTGTAGGCGATACTATGATGGATGATAACAATTCAATATTATCTTGTGAGGTTGTTAAACCAATTGACTCTGATCATGACTGCTTAGTTGCTTATATTGAAAAACAACCTGATTTTGATTATCCTGATGAATTTGTATTATTTAATGCTGAAAGAAGATGTAGAGAAGCTTTTCCAGATGAATTAAGTGATAAGATCTTATTTAGAATGTGTGATCATGAAAATCCATATCCATTAACTAAAAGTGGAAAGAGAAGTGTAGGTGTATTAGAAAAAGCTGGTATTGATGAATTTTGCGTTAAGCCAGATTTAACAACACTTAGATTAGTGCCTGCTACTGAGTATTTGAGTTCTGATAAAGCAAAATCTTTATCATTACAAAAATAGAATTATTTTGTGTTAGATATTAAAAAAATATGTTTCAATGTTGGAACATATTTTTTATATGTTTTTCGTTGTTACTGTATCTGGACTTTTTAGACTTTTTTTGATATAATTTTTGATAGTGTAGGGTGATGCGTGTGACTATTGGTTTGATTTTTCCGTTGTGTGCTTTATTTTTCTCAGTATTATTAATTATTGTATACTTTGCTAAGAGTAGACTTGATAATTATGAGAATAAAAT
>CAVAJX010000029.1:0-2876 GCA_963589235.1 bacterium
ACAATAGATCATGAAATTTTATTAAAGAAAATTCAAAACAAAATAGAAGATAAAGATGTTTTAAATTTAATAAAAATAATTATTTCAGAGGCAAATAATGATTACGTTAATATTTCTATCAAAAACTACAATGATAAATTCAATACGTCAATTCCTTATTATCAAAAGGGAAAAGGTTTAAGTATAGGTGCTATGACAAGTCAATTTCTCGCAATATTTTATTTAAATGACTTAGATCATTACATAAAAGAAAATTTAAAATGTAAATATTACATTCGGTATATGGATGATTTTTTAATTCTAGATACAGATAAAGAACGATTAAAGAAAATACAAACAAAGATATTCGAAAAATTAGAAAAAACAAAACTAAATGTAAATGAAAAAAGCAATATTTACAAATCGTCATCTGGCTATGTGTTTTTAGGGTACAAATATAAAGTTGTAAACAATAAGTTAAAAATACTTTTCAATAAGAAGACGTATTATAAAATAAAAAGAAAATTAAAATATTTATATGCTAAAAACAAAATACAATATAATAAATCTCTTGCAAGTTATTATGGCTATTTTACAAAAGTATTAAAATTAAAGGAGATAAATTTTAAAATGAAATTAATTGATAAATATAAAACTTATAAAGATAAATATGAAAATACTCTTGTCATTATTAAAGAAGGTATTTTTTATAAAACTTTTGAAGATGATGCAAAGATATTATGGTATATATTTGATTACAAATATGTTAATGACAGTGTTTCATTTGGAAACTCTCCATATGACAAAGTAATATTAAAATTAAATAAATTGGACATAAGTTACATTATTTTAGATAAAGATGAAATTGTTTTATCACATATAAGAGATGAAGATGCATATTTATCTTATAAAAGTCTCTCAATTAAAAGTTATAATAAACTAATCAAAACCGAAAATTTAATCGATAAATTACAAATGTTGATGAATAATAAGCCAGAATGTTATGAAAAAGTTAATTCAATGCTTGATGCCTGGATAGAAAATTAATACGTTTAAAAATTAAAATGACAATTTCTCTTTGATTTGTCATTTTTTAATTAGCTTTACATTATCTATATATCGATATTTTAAGGTGTTTTCACTTGGTTAGTAATACTAACCAAGTGAAATTTTCCCCAGCAATTAATCCTTCTTTTACAGAAAATATCACAAAGTATAGTATTTCCAAAACTTGTCGATTTTAAGGACTTTTGGAAATATTTTTCCAAAAGTTGACCTTGTGTACACATTAAGATATACTTATAGCAGAGGGAAAAACTATAATAAAAAGAGTAGATTATGATAAAATAACTAAAGTAAAAATTGAAAAATCAAATATTAAAACATTCATAATTATATTGAGGACTGATTATATGAAATACAAAGTTTTAGTAAATAAAGAAAACAAAATAAAAGATAAATTTTTATCTAAAATAGAATTAATAACTACTAAAGATGTAGATGATTTAGATGTTCAAGTAGAAAAAGAAACATATAATGCCTATTTAAAGTTAAAAGAATTTCTTGCGACTAAAAATGTTATTATTGGTATAGCATCAGCTTATAGAAGTAAAGAATATCAACAAGAAATATATGATAGTTTCGTTGAAGAATATGGCAAAGATTATGCAGATAAAGTTGTCGCACCAGTAGGTTGTTCCGAACACCATACCGGTCTTGCAATAGATATTAATATAAAGGCAAATGGAACTTGGCCAAGTAACAACAATGAACTAATGGAACAAGTTGAACATTACAAAGCAATTCATAAATACTTAGCTGATTATGGTTTCATCCTTCGTTATCCAGAAGGAAAAGAAGACATTACTGGCTATCCATACGAACCATGGCATATTAGATATATTGGCAAAACAGTAGCCAAAATAATTGAAAAAGAAAACTATACCTTAGAAGAATATTTATCTGACTATTCAGGAGTTATAGTTGTAAATAAAAAATCTAATATGACTTCATTTGACGTAGTAAATGAAATTAGTAGAACTTTAGGCATAAAAAAAATTGGTCATACTGGAACACTTGATCCTTTAGCTGAAGGCGTCCTTGTGGTAACAGTAGGAAAAGCTACCAAGATAGCCGAACTTCTAACAGCCACTTACAAAGAGTATCAGGCAGGAGTTATTCTTGGCGTAGAAACTGATACTTTAGATATTACTGGCAAAATAATAAATAGTAAAATTGTATCAGATAATCTACCAATAGAAAAAGTACTAAAAAGTTTCAAAAAGACATATCTTCAAGAGGTACCAATATATTCAGCTGTTAAAGTAAAAGGTAAAAAACTATATGAATATGCTAGAGAAAACAAAACTGTAGAGTTACCAAAAAAGGAAGTAACTATTAAAGAAATTAGTCTTTTAGAAACTGACCGTAACACTTTTATTTTCAAAGCTTTAGTGTCAAAAGGCTGCTACATAAGAAGTCTAATTAGAGACATTGGAAAAAGCCTAGGTACTTATGCTACAATGACAAACTTAACAAGAACAAAGCAAGGAAAATATACATTAACTGATGCTTATACATTAGAAGATATAGCTGCTGGAAACTTCAATTTATTAAAAATAGAAGATGTTCTTGATTATCCAAAAGTAGTAGCTGATGAAAAATTAAGTTTCAAAATAAAGTCAGGACAAAAACTAAAAAATGAATATAATATAAAAGACAAAGTTATTTTTATCGATCAAAATAATAAATTACTTGGAATATATCAAGTTGAAAATGAAAATTTTAAAGTATGGAAAAACTTTGTGTAAAGTGCTAAATCGTAAATTTTTAGACTAAAGTACGTTTTTTAATGAACTTTTTTCTTTTCTAGATTTATTGCCGTTTCTTATGCTTCA
>CAVAJX010000030.1:0-4953 GCA_963589235.1 bacterium
TAACTCGGAAATTAACCTCTGAGTGCAACGCTAACTAGAAATAGTTAGTTTTTTTGTCTTATAGGAAAGTTCAAAGCAAGGAAAAAAACAAAGATTACGTAAAAATAAAAATACCAGGTATGTGAAAAACATCCTGGTATTTTAAGAAAAAAACAGGATTATTTTTTATATTCATAAATTGTACCGTTGACACCAACATAGTAGACAGGAACCATTTTACCATTACATTTTTCACAATCAAATCTAGGAGGATACGAAGTATCAACTCTAATTTGATCAGAACGATCCAAGAATTCTACAATATCAGTGGGTATATATTCAATAGTTTTACATTTTGGACAAATAAATTCGATTTCTTTTTTGTTTTTTTTCATAATAAATCCTTTCTAAGTAAATCCATAATCATATTCCATAACGGTATTACAAACATCACAAACTAAAGGATCTTTTTTAAAAGGAACTAAAAGAAGTAATCTCCATTTGTTAAGAGAACGATAAAAAGGAACTTTATCTTTAGAAATTAATTTCTTACATTTGTTGTAAAGTTTGTGTTGTTTAGAAGCATAAAACCCATAATATCTGATAGTTTTAAATTGAGGATCAGGAATATGCCTAATTAACCTAGCTATGAATTCAAAAATATGAATTTTTTCGATGACAAATAAATCGTCTTCATGTCTTTGATAAAAGAAAGAGATAAAATCATTATCATCAATATCAATTATACGATAAGATGCGAAGCAAGGTCTACCACAATAACGTAAAATGTAAGAAATAGCTTTTTTAGAGTCAGGAAATTCATTCTTTTTAGCTCTGACATAAAAGCCATTGTTATATTTAGAATAAATAAAGTTTTTAATATATCTAAAATTAGCTTTACCAATATCTTTTTCTAATAAGTCCAATAAAATTTTTTGAAAACGTTTTCTAAGCATGTCAAAAGGAATAAAATCTAATTTTTTATGGAAGATATTGCCTAGAGCAAATTCAGATAAAAGACAATGAATATGAACATTCCATTTGTCATCTCTACCAAATGTGTGAAGTGTAAGAATAAAACCCGGTTTAATTTTAAGTGATTTATATTGAGATTTATACCAAGAGTTAAGAGTAGAGGAAACGGCATCAAATAAAAGATTAAGCCTAGAACGTTTTTCTAAGAAAAGAGGCCAAAGAATATCAGAAATAGTAAAAACGAGATTTCTATGAGTACCAGAAATCAATTTGGATTCAATAGATAAAGAACGTTGTTTAGAGTATTTAACACCACAAGAGTTACAAAATCTAGATTTACAAGTGTGGTAAACAAACTTATAATTTCCATAGGTAGGGCATTTAAAAACAGAAGAACCTAATTTAAGAGAATTACAAATCATCATTCTTTCAACATCCCTAAAGACAACAGGCCTAATATATAAGTTTTTACATTCGGCAAATTTAACAAAATCCTCCCAGTAAGTTATAAAAACATCTTTAAGTTTAAAATGCTTATTCTTGGGATATTTAATTCTTAAATCATTTTCAGTATTAAAAGTATCTATTATCATAATAAAATTATACAACAAAATAAAACAACCTCAAAGAGGTTGGCGAATGAAATTTATTTCATTCTTTTTTTATTTTACAATATAAATTACTATTTGTTTGTCATTTCTACATCTAATCATACTATATTTTTAGCTGATTTTATCACTACCTTGAATAATCCGAGATTCTACAAACATTTTTAAAGCATATTCAAAACTTGGATTTTAATTGATACTCAATTTTTCCTTTATTTATAAGACTTTAAAGAGAAGTATGGTAGAATTATTCCATATTTTATAACTTATTTTGCAAGTGCAAAATAAGAAATGATAGCACCATAATCCCTTTGTTTATTGGAATAAACTAATGTAGTGCTATCAATTTCCTTATCCTGCTTAATAATTATCAATATACTTTTCTTAAACCCAATTACTATTATCAATTAAAATAATGATACTATATTTTCCGTATATTCTTTCTAATAAAATTAAAAAATTATATTTCAGTACTTTATTATTTATAAAAACTATATCATTTTTATTTAATAAATAGAAAAAAAGTTATTCCAGTAAAATGGAATAACTTTACAAAAATTGAATATAATAGTATAATGTAAACGAGGTGGTTTATAATGTTAATCAGAGAAAAATATTTATCTAAAATAAGAAATTTTTATCATACTGAATCATTAATTAAAATTATATATGGAATGAGAAGAAGTGGTAAATCAGTTATTTTAAATCAAATAAAGAATGAAATTATTAAATCTGGTATTAATGAAGAAAACATAATTTATATCAATTTTGAATCTTTAAAATATGATTTTATAAAAAATGCTAAAGATTTATGTAATTATATTGAATCTTTAAAAGTAAATAATGATAAATACTATGTTTTTTTAGATGAAATACAAAAAGTAGAAGAATTTGAAAAAGGAATTAATTCTTTAAGGATTACTAATGATTATAGTATTTTTATTACAGGTTCAAATAGCAGAATGACTTTACTTGAATTATCAACAGATTTATCTGGAAGATATGTTAGTTTTAGAATAAATCCATTATCATTTAAAGAAATAGTAGAGTTAACAAATACTAAAGAAAATGATTATGAAAAACTATTATTTGATGTTTTTAAATGGGGAGGACTTCCTCAAAGATTTTCATTTACTAGTGATGAAGATAAAATTAGTTATTTATCAAGCGTATATGATTCTATTATTTTAAAAGATATTGTAGAAAGACTTGGAATAAAGGATATTGCATCATTTAATAAAGTTCTTCAATATATATTAGATACTGAAACTAGGGAATTTTCAAGAGATAATATTATTGAGTATTTAAAAAAGGAGTATCATGAAATAGCTAATGATACTTTGTATAATTATTTGGAAGCATTTTCTACAACTTTTATTATGAATAAAGTATATAGATATGATGTTCATGGAAAAAATGTTTTAAAAACATTAAATAAATATTATGCTAATGATTTAGGAATTAAGCAAATTAAGACAAATAACGAGGAAATTAATTATTCAGTTGCTTTAGAAAACGTTGTTTATAATGATCTTATAGGAAAAGATTATAAAGTATTTATTGGAAAAACTAAAAAAGGTGAAATTGACTTTATTGCATCAAAAGCTAACAATTTTAAATATATTCAAGTTTGTTATGATTTGTCAGATGAAAATACTAGAATGAGAGAATTTAGTGCTTTTGATGATATAGAATCATCCGAAAAATATATAATTACTTTAACTAAGGAAGATTATTCTGATAATGGCGTTAAACAAATAAATATTTTTGATTTTTTAATGAATGATAATTTTTAATTTAACATAATATCATCTTTTAAACTAAAAGTTGATAGACCTGCTCCGTATTCGCACCATTGACAAATCTGTCCGAACTATTCGAACTTTGATATATAGAAATCAATCGAAATGATTGATTTTTTTCGTTTAGAAAAAAACCATAGGAAATGTTGTTGTCTATGATAAATATTATCAAAAAAGAAATTGATGTAGAAGAATCATTATGAAAGAGATTAGAAATTATATGTGATTTTTGTAATACCACTCCAACTATAATAAATGATAGTATTAGAAAAGTAGATAAAACTAATTTCTTTTATATTGAACCATACAAAACAATAATAAATTATAATGTGTTTCTTGCTTTTAACTATTCTAAATTGGAACTTGAATAAATTGACTTTATTATTCTTAGTGTTTTATATTGTTCTTACTTTGGCACCGGATATTAATGCTTATGTAATTATTACTAAGTTTGTATAATTAATTAAAATTTGCCTATATTATATGTAGGAGGATTATTATGAAAGAAAATATTAATGCATTAGATGAAATGAATAAAGGTACTAGTATGGGAATGGATGCGATTAGTTTTATAATGGATAAGGCAGAGGATGCAAAATTTCTTAAAGTACTAAAATGTGAATATGAGAAGTATAAAAAGATGAGTGACAGAATTCGTGATGTTTATAAGAAATATAATGAAGATGATACACCACATGAAACAAATACGATGACTAAAGCTATGACTTGTTTGGGAATTGAAATGAAAACTTTTAATGATAATAGTAATTCTAAAATTGCAGAGTTATTATTACAGGGTACTAATATGGGTATAATTGAAGGTAGAAGAATTCTTAATAATAAAGAATTAGATAAAGAAGTTACTAAAATAGCTGATGAATATGTTAGAATGCAGGAAGAAAGTGTAGAGGTTTTAAAGAAATATTTATAAAATACCAATTCTATTTGTGAGAGTTGGTTTTTTTATGATATAATTGTTATTGCGATGGTGATAATATGAATTACTTATATAATTTAGATCTTAATGAAAATGAAATATTAGATATAGCTGAAGCTAATGGAGAAGTTCAAAATTTAAGTGAAGAAGAAATGATTAAATATATTTATGTTTTAATTGATATAGGATGTACTCAAAAACAAATACATACTATTATTACTTCTAATCCGGCTTTTTTTAGTAGAGATGTTGAAGACGTAGGTTCTTTTTTAAGAAAACTAAAGTCATATGATATTGATGTTTCTTTGGCAGTTGAGGCAAATCCTTGGCTTTTAAATAAAGATAGTTTTGAACTTGATGAGTTTATTAATGAAAAACGTAGTCTTGGTATTGCTGATGATAAAATATTAGATAATTTTATACATGATTGTTTTTAAATAAATTAATTGCTATAATTAATTTGTTATTTGCCGGATTAGCTTAGCTGGTAGAGCAGTGCATTCGTAATGCAAAGGTCGAAGGTTCAAATCCTTTATTCGGCACCAGATATGGAATTTATGGAAATCTAATATAGATTCTTTTTCTTGACTTGGGATTTTATGTTAAGATTTTTTTAAAATGATACTTTTTAATTATTAAGTAGATAACTAAC
>CAVAJX010000031.1:0-12016 GCA_963589235.1 bacterium
AGTAATTGTACCAAAAATTTATTGCGAAGAAAATTTACTCTTTTTTACTGCTTTTTCTGTTATAAGTTGTAATTTTATTTTTGTTTTGTTATAATTTTGATATAAGATACGTGAGGTGAAGTTTAGTGAACAATGATGAAAAAAAATTAGTAAAAAGTAAATTAAATGAATCAGGATATTCAGAAGTAATAGGTACTGTTATAATGATTATATCAAGTAGCTTCTTTATAGCTGGTATATTAATATCTTTGTTAAGCTAGGAGAAAGATAATGAGAAAGTATTTTATTTATTTGTTTTTATTAATAAATATTCTTTTACCATTTAAGGTAGATGCTTTAGATTTGGAGCTATCTTATGAAAACACTTTGTCTGGTGTGTGTAGTGATGACAAATGTTACAAAAATGTGAAACCTGAAATAATACTAAGTTATGATAATGATGGTAAAATAGACGGTCATTTATTAATGTTTGCTGATGGTATGAATAAATATGATTTGAATGGAAAACTTGTTTATACTAAAACTGTTGATGAACTTGAGGATGCAGCTTGGTTTATAGAAGTTGAAAACGTTGATAGTGAATATAGTTCTAATGTAAAAGGTGACTCTGATATTGCGATAACTTTTTATGATGAAAATGATGAGGTACGTTTTGAAAAAATTTATGGTGGTTCAGGAGTAGAAGACTGGAATTATTGTATACCGACTTTTGATGATGCTGGTAAACATGATGGATATATGTTTTTTATAAGTTCTACATCAATTGATTTAGGGTTGAAAAAAACAGGAAATATAATTGTGAAATTTGATTTAGATGGCAATGTTTTATGGCAACATAATGATATTAAAAATGATAGATTTGTTTATAATCAAGATGGTAGTATTAATTCTTATTTTGCAGAAGGGCAATATTCTGTTTTAAAACAATCTTTATCTGGTGATACTTTAATTAGTAATTATGTTTATAATAGAATTGATTTTGTATCTAGTTATAATAGTTCTAATTTTGTTGATGGAGTTGTTGCCACTGCTATTGGTTTATGTGGTCAAGGTTGTTATTATGCACATGTTATTAAATATGATTTGGCTGGTAATGAAATTTTTGATACTGGTTCAGATTTTAGTTGCCAGTATAATAAAATATTTAACAGTAAAAATGAGTTTGGTATTAATGATGGATATATTGTTATAGGCAGCGGATATACAATTTTTCCTGTTGTAAAATATGATTATTCTGGTAATGAACTATGGCGTTATAAAGCTGATGATGCTAAAGATATTTCTTTATTTGACATAACTGAGAATTATAATGAAGATGGTGATTTTAATGGTTATGTAGTAATTGGATATATGGATAATGATTTGGTTATGTTAAAATATACTTATCCTAACTATGAAATTGGAATTGACGATAATACTGATGAAGGTACTGTCCTTGTTAAAAAGAATGGAGTTCCTGGTGAGATAGTAAAGGTTAGTGTTACTCCTAAGGAAGGGTATACTTTAAAGAGAATTGTTGTGAAAGACGAGTCTGGTAAAGAAATAGAAGTTAGTAGTGATGGAACATTTGTAATGCCAGATGGTAAAGTAACAGTAACAGCAATATACAACAAAATAACTAATCCTGAAACAGTATCAGTTTGTTATGTAATACTTGGTGTTATTTTATTAATTAGTATTGGAACATTGATTGTTAATAAGAAAAAAGAGACTTAGTTCCAATGTTATTAACTTAAGAAAAAATACTTTTTAAACTAAGATGAAATTTCATTTCATTCTCTTTTCATTTTTTAATACTTCGTTTATTACATATGCTTTTGTATCTTCAAAGGTGTATCCTAATACTATTGAAAATTCATTGTATAAATAATCTTCTGCTAGTTCAAAGTAGCTTTTATCTTTTTCAGCTACTTTTTTATTATTTTCTAATCTTTCCTTGTTGCGTAAATAAGTTGTTTTAATGATTCTTATTAAATTTTCATGAGTTGGTGTTGATAATAATCTTTTGTATTCACTTTCAATAAATTTATCATTTGATTCGATGGGTTTAATATTTGGAATTTCTTTTATTATTTTGGTTAATTCTTCTTTTGTTATTACAGGTCTTATTTTATTAGATGTTACTGGTGCTTCAATTTTTAAAGATAAATCTTTAATTGGTCTTAATAAATAGTAGTCTGTATTGTTGAATCTTTTTTCATTTATTTCGTATACTTTACAGACATCTTTTCCATAGACTAAATAGTCATTTATTTTATACATATTGCCTCCTAATTAGTAATTATTTGTAATTATATTATAATATTTTTTAAATTTTGATGTAAGTAAAAAATTAAATTGGCACTCATTATTGACAACTGCTAAAAATAGTGTTATAAGTAAAATGTAGGGAGATGATTACATGGAAAAACATGAATTTAAATCAGAATCTAAGAGACTTTTAGATTTAATGATTAATTCAATTTATACTAATAAAGATATATTTTTAAGGGAATTAATTTCTAATGCATCAGATGCACTAGATAAGTTATATTATCGTTCTTTAACTGATAAAAATTTTAAGGTAAAGAAAGATGATTTATATATACGTTTGGATATTGATAGTGATAAGCGTACTTTAACTATTACTGATACTGGTACTGGTATGACAAAAGAAGAACTTGAAAGTAATTTAGGTACTATTGCGAAATCTGGTACACTTGCTTTTAAAGAAGGTATGAGTAAGGATGAGAAAGTTGATGTTATAGGTCAATTTGGTGTTGGTTTCTATTCAGCTTTTATGGTTAGTGATAAGATTACTGTTACATCTAAATCTATTGATAGTGATGAAGCTTATACTTGGGAAAGTGAAGGAGCAGATGGTTATACTATTAAGAAAGCTAAGAAGAGTGATATTGGTACTAAGATAGTATTACATATTAAAGATGATACAGATGAGGAAGATTATTGTAAATACTTAGATGAATATCAAATTAAGGGTTTAGTTAAGAAATATTCTGATTATATAAGTTTTCCTATTAAGATGGAAGTTACGCATCATGAATTAAAAGATGAGAAGAAACATGAATATGAAGATAAAAAAGTATTAGAAACATTAAATAGTATGGTTCCAATATGGAAGAAGAATAAGAGTGAAGTAGAAGATGCTGATTATGAAAATTTCTATATGGATAAGTTTAATGATTATGATAAACCATTAAAAGTTATTACTTCTTCAGTTGAAGGAATGTGTTCATATAAATCATTATTATTTATACCTAGTCATGCTCCATATGATTTTTATACACAAGATTATGAAAAAGGTCTTAGTTTATACGCTAATGGTGTTATGATTATGGAAAAATGTGCTGACTTGTTACCAGATTATTTTAGCTTTGTTAAGGGTGTTGTTGATAGTGAAGACCTATCATTAAATATTTCTAGAGAAGTATTACAAGAAAGTCATAATTTAAAATTAATTGCTAAAAATATAGAAAGTAAAATTCGCAAAGAATTAGAAGAAATGTTAAAGAATGATCGTGAATGTTATATTTCATTCTTTAAGACATTTGGTGTTCAATTAAAATATGGTGTTTATAATAACTTTGGTGCAGATAAAGATAAGTTAAAAGATTTAATTATGTTTTATTCTGCTAAAGAAGAAAAACTTGTCACTTTAAAAGAATATGTTGATAATATGAAGGAAGGACAAGATAAGATTTATTATGCTGCTGGAGCTTCTATTAAGAAAATAGATTCTATGCCTAATGTTGAACAAGTAAAAGACCATGATTATGATATTTTATACTTAACTGATTATGTTGACGAGTTCGCTATTACAGCTATACAAGAATATGATAGCAAGAAATTTGCTAATGTAGAAAATGAAGATTTAAATTTAGAAACTGAAGAGGAAAAAGAAGCTACTAAGAAAGTAAATGAAGATAATGATGAACTTTTAAAACATATGAAAGACGAAATAGGAGAAGTTAGTGAAGTTAAATTCAGTAATAAATTAAAAAAACATCCTGTATGTTTAACTACTAAAGGTGATGTTTCTATTGAAATGCAAAAAGTATTTGACGCTATGCCTAATGATATGGGTATTAAAGCGGAAAAGGTATTAGAAATTAATGAGAAACATAAAATTGCTGAAAAATTAAAAGATTTATATGAAAATGATAAAGAAGAATTTGATAAATATACAAAGATACTTTATGCAGAAGCTAAGATGATAGCTGGACTTCCTATTGAAAATCCAACAGAGATAAGTACATTAATTTGTGAAGTTATTTCAAAATAGTAAAGAGATGAAAAATTTCTCTTTTTTTGTTTTACTTTTATAAAAAAATACTTTATACTTTAATTAAAGTAGAGGAGTGTGTTATGAAAAGAAAAGTTAAATTATTTATTATTGCATTAATGCTTATGTTAACATCAGGATGTGTGAAGTTTAATGTTTCTATGGACATTAAAAAGGATAAGTCAATGAATTTTAGCATGTTATATGCTTTAGATGAATCTTATGCTGGTAGTTCCGGTTTTGAATTAGAAGATGAAACTTCAGTTAAAGAAAATATTAAAAATAAGAATTGTTCTATTGAATCTTATAATGAATCTAATATGTTAGGATATAAAGTAACTTGTAAAGTAGCTAATATTGATGATATGAGTTCTGAAAAGGATCTTGATGAATCTGATTTAGAGTCTATTTTAACTAATGAAAAATCTAAATTATTTACTTTAAAAAAGGGTTTCTTTAAAAACACTTATAGTGTTAAATTAAAATCTGATACTGATTTACTAGATTCAAGTGATTATAGTAATCGAGAAGAAGATGATATAACGTTGGATGATGAAGATTACGATGATGATGATTATGACTATGATGATGAAGATTCTGACTATGATGAAGATGATTATAATTTTGATGATATAGATGATTATTATGAATATAGTACTGATGCTATTGAAGATTCTGAAACTGACTCTGATATTGATTTATCTGCATTAAGTAGTATGGATTTGAAATTCGATCTTAAATTACCTTATAAAGCTATTAGTAGTAACGCTACTACAAAAGAGGATAATGGTAAACATTTAGTTTGGGATTTTATGGAGATGTCTCAATCTGATGATGGTAATTCTGATGTTGAATTTAAATTTGCATTATATAACACTACTAATATTGTTTTAACTATTGTTATTGGTGTATTAGCAATAGCTGGTTTAGTATTCTTTATAATTAAAAAGAAAAAAAATAAAAATGTTACTGGTGTTACTAATAATAATGGTATGGTAAATCCAATAAATGGACCTCAAGATATGTTTGGAAATAACTTTCCAATAAATAGTACTAGTGTTACTGTGGTGCCAACTGAAACTAATGCTAGTAATGTTTCTACTGTTAATGATGTAAAAAAAAGTGACGATGTAATATAATTTAATTATTTGGATAAGAGAAAATTTGTTTCTTTTGTCCTTTTTTTTTATGCGTTTTTAAGGTATAATATTTATAGAATAAGGAGGGCGCTTATGACAGTATTATCAAAGAAAGAATTAAATAAAATGAATAAATATTTTAGAGCTTTAAATTATTTATCTGTTGCTCAATTATATTTATTAGATAATCCTTTAATAAGAAGAGGATTAGTTATTACCGATATAAAACCTAATGTAGTAGGACATTGGGGTACTGCTCCTGGACAAAACTTTATTTATATGCATTTGAATAGAATCATTAAAAAGTATGATTTAAAGATGATTTATTTATCTGGACCAGGACATGGTGGACAAGCAATGATCGCTAATAATTATTTGGAAGGAGTTTATACTAAATTCTATCCAGAAATAACTGAAGATGAAGCTGGTTTAAAGAAACTTTGCAAACAATTTAGTTTCCCTGGTGGTGTTTCTTCACATGTTGCTCCTGAGACACCTGGTTCTATTCATGAAGGTGGAGAATTAGGTTATAGTTTAGCTCATGCAGCAGGGGCTGTTTTGGATAATCCTGATTTAATAGCAGCTTGTGTTGTTGGTGATGGTGAAGCAGAAACTGGTCCTTTAGCAACATCTTGGAATATTAATAAATTCTTAAACTTTAAAAATGATGGTGTTGTTTTACCAATATTACATCGTAATGGATATAAGATAGCTAATCCTACTATTTTTGGTAGAATGAGTGAAGAAGAAATGGAAGATTTTTTCTATGGACTTAGTTGGAAACCATATTTTGTTTCTGGATCTGATCCTATGAAGATGCATGAAAAAATGGCTGAGACTTTGGAAAAGGTTGTTAAAGATATAAAGAAAATAAAAAAGACTGGTGTTGGAAATTATCCATTAATAGTTTTAACTACACCTAAAGGTTGGACTGGACCTAAAGAGGTAGATTCAAAGAAAATTGAGGGTAGTTTTAGAGCTCATCAAGTTCCAGTAGCAATTACTAGAAATAATCAAGAAAATATTAAATTATTAGAAAAATGGTTACGTAGTTACCATCCTGAAGAGTTATTTGATTCTAATGGTAGACTTATTAAGGAACTTAGAGATTTATGTCCTTCGCCAAGTAAATGTATGGGTAATAGTCCTTATGCTAATGGTGGCTTGTTATTAAAAGAAATTATTACTCCTAATTGGCAAGATTATGCTGTTGATGTAAAAGCTCCAGGTAGTATGGTTTTACAAGATACTATGGAACTTGGTAAATATATAAGGGATGTATTTAGTTTAAATAAAGAAAATAGGAATTTTAGAATTTTTGGTCCTGATGAAGCTTTATCAAATAGATTCAATCATATTTTTGAAGTTGAAAATAGGACTTGGAATTTTAAAAAGATTAAATCAGATGATGAATTTTTATCTAATACCGGTAGGGTAATGGATTCTTACTTATCTGAACATTTATGCCAAGGTATGTTGGAAGGATATTTACTTACTGGTAGATATGGATTTATTCATAGTTATGAAGCTTTCGTTAGAATTGTTGACTCTATGGCTAGCCAACATGCTAAATGGCTAAAGGTATGTAATCAAATTTCTTGGAGAGCACCAATTGCTTCTTTAAATTATTTACTAGTTTCACATGTTTTTCAACAAGATCATAACGGATATACACATCAGGATCCAGGTTTCTTAAATCATTTAGTTACTAAAAAAGCTGATGTTATTAGAATGTATTTGCCAGCTGATACTAACTGTTTATTATCTTGTTTTGAACATTGTATTAGAACTAAAAATTATGTAAATGTTATAGTGGCTTCTAAGCATCCTAGACCTCAATGGTTAACTAAAGAACAAGCTAAAATTCATTGTACTAAAGGATTAGGTGTTTGGGAATTTGCTAGTAATGATAATGGAAATCCAGATGTTATTATGGCCTGTGCTGGTGAAACCCCTACATTAGAAACTTTAGCGGCTGTAGATATTTTAAGAAAAACAGTTAAAGGTATAAAAATTAGAGTTGTTAATGTAGTTGATTTAATGAAATTACAGTCTCCTGAAACTCATCCACATGGTATGAGTGATCAAGAATATGACGCTATATTTACTAAAGATAAGCCAATAATATTTAATTTTCATGGTTATCCTTCATTAATTCATCAATTGACATATAAAAGACATAATAGAAATATGCATGTACATGGATATAAAGAAGAAGGTACAATTACTACTACTTTTGATATCAGAGTACAAAATGAAATCGATAGATTTAATTTGGTTATCGCAACTTTAAGGGAAATTCCAAGATATAAAGATGTTAGTAAAGCATTAGTAGACTGGTGTTTAGATATGTTAAAGAAACATAAAGAGTATATTTGTGAATATGGTGAAGATATGCCTTATATACAAAATTGGAAATGGGATCTTAAATAAAAGTTGTAAAAAGTTAAAAATACAATATTAATTTATTGTGTTTTTTGTAGGATTATTGTAAAATTGTTATAGATAATAGTATGATAATCAGTAAGAATATATTATTGATTAGGAAAGAGGGAGTGGAGCTAGATGGTATTTAGTTCAGCATTAGGAATAGTTGGATTATGTTATTCAATTGTTATTTTGTGCTTATATTTTTGGAAGAAAAAGGCTAATATTGAAGGACGTTTAACTACAATATTCTTTAAATTTTTAGTTATTTCTATAGTATTTATTGGATTATTAGAAATTGGATGTATTTGGTCTATAGTTACTATTGATCAACATCCGATATTTACGGAGGTTTTATGTCGAGTCCATATTTTAGCTGATATTATTTGGATGACAGTTGTTTTTGTATATATTTATGCAGTTACAATCGATGTACGTATCATTGGTGATTATGTAAAAACACGTAGAATTTTGGGTGTTATTCTAATTGTTGCGGATGCTTTAATATATATTTTATCATGTTCGTTAGAAGTTACTTTTCATTCAGCAGTTAATCCTAATTATCTTGTCATTGGTGGACCTGCATTATATCCTGTATATGCATTAGGTGGGATAGGATCTTTTGCTATACTTTTCATGATGCTTAAGTATCGTAAAACAAAGCCTAAAGAATTAAATTATCCAATTACTTTCTTTGGTGTTTCATTTGTAATTGTTACTTGTATAGAGTTTGTATTCTTTAATTATAGAGTAAACTATATTTATTTCTTATATGCTTATTTACTTATTGCTATGTATTTTACTATTGAGAGTCAGGATACAAAGTTATTATCTCAGGCTGAAGAAAGTAGACAAGAAGCTGAAAAGGCTAATCAAGCAAAAAGTGACTTTTTAGCGAGTATTTCTCATGAAATTAGAACACCTATGAATACAATATTAGGATTTAGTCAAGCTATGTTGGAGGAAAAACAATTAACTGAAGAAATAGTTAAGAGAGATACAAAAGATATTAAAGAAGCAAGTGCTGATTTACTGGAATTAATTAATAATATTTTGGATATTTCAAGAATTGAATCTGGTAAAGAAACTGTTGATGTTAAAGAATATAAAATTGAAGATTTATTATTTGAAGTTAATAGTGTTATAGTTTCTAAAGTAAGTAGAGATGTTTTGGATTTTAAAATTAATGTTGATGGAAATATTCCTACTAAATATAAAGGAGACTCTGATAAGCTATTTAAAATTTTAGTTAATATTTTAGCTAATGCTATTAGTCATACTAAATTTGGTAGTGTTTCTCTTGATGTTGGTGGTGCATATGTAGGGGAAACATTTAAATTAAGTTTAATTATTGCTAATACTGGTCATGAAATGACTGAAAGTGAATTTAATAAAAGTTTTGAAGATTTCTCAGAACAGGGTTCTACAATTGGTACTGATAGTATTAAATTAGGATTGATTGTTGCAAAAAGACTTATTGAAATACTAGGTGGATCAATTGATTTCAGAAATGAAAAAGGTAAAGGAACTAGATATCTTATAAGTATTGATCAAGATGTAATTGATGATATGAAAATTGGTGCTGTATCAATTGATAATTCTAATGTTGTTGAAAAGAAACAATTAGATTTAACTGGGAAGAAAGCTTTGATAGTTGATGATAATGCTGTTAATGTAAAATTGGCCATGCGTTTGTTAGGACAATTTAATTTAGAGTTGAGTAGTGCTTCTAATGGTAGAGATTGCATTGATTTAGTTAAGCGAAATCATTATGATATTATTTTCCTTGACCATATGATGCCTGAGTTAGATGGTATAGCGACAGTTCATCTTTTACGTAATGATGGTTGTGAATTACCAATAATAGCATTGACTGCTAACTCATATTCTGGTTCTAGAGAAAGATATGTTAATGAAGGATTTACTGATTACTTAGCTAAACCATTTAAATATAAAGATTTACATAAAATACTTGAAAGGTATTTAAATAATTAGGGAGGGAGTATAGAGTATGAAAAGTATATTTAATTTATCAGAAAATCTTTCCACAAGTATATTATTTACATTTGGATGTTTATTATTTACTGTTTTCCTTTCCTTTATTTATTTTTCAAAAGAGAAACAAACTGATTTAAGAAGTAAAATTTATAGATTTATTTTGATGCTTGTTGTCATGGTTTTATCTACTGAATTCTTATATTTAATTTGCTTGGCATATGTAAATGTAGAATTTATAATTACAATTATTAGATATATACATTGGATGAGTTTTATTCTCTGGGTTGGAACTTATTGTATCTATTGTGTTGTTTATATTCAAAAGCTTCAATATGAAAATTTTGGGATATTGTTAAAGAATAGTAAAAATAGTAAGGCTATGTTAATACTTACTATGCTTTTATTACTTGCTTATATTGTTACGCCTAAAAGTGCGATTGATGTTAATTTGAATGAATGTGTTTCTAGTGTTACAGATTATGCTATATTGTTTTGTTTAACTGCTATGTGTACTTATATATTAGTTTGTTGCTTTACTTTGTATAGGGAATATCCTTTAAGAAGAAAAATAGCAATTAGTTTGATTATGTTTGTATTACTTACTATGTTAATATTACAATTAAGATTTAATAATATTTCTGTTTATGTTGTTTGTTGTTCATTACAGGTTTTCTTCTTGTATTTCATTATAGAAAATCCTGATATTCATTTAGCTAGGGAAATAGAAGGTTTAAAAGCTGATATTGATAAGTCTAATAAATCAAAAACTGATTTCTTATCTAATATGTCTCATGAGATTAGAACTCCAATGAACGCTATTATAGGTTTTTCTGATTCATTATTAAATAGTCCTAAATTTGATGAGACTGCTGCTCGTAATGATATTCAAAGTATTGCGACTGCTGGTACTAATTTAGTTGATATTATTAATAATATTTTGGATATATCTAAGATTGAATCTGGTAATGATTCATTAGATAATAAGGAATGTAGTATTGCTAAGATTGTTAAAGAACTTGGCAGCATTATAGAGGCAAGAATTGGTAATAATCCTGTTAAGTTATTTATTGAGTTAGATGAACAAATTCCATCTAAAGTTTATGGTGATGCTACTAAGATTTATCAAATACTTCTTAATATTACAAATAATGCTGTTAAGTATACTGAAGTTGGTAAAATTAAACTTTCTATTGTTCAAGAAAAGAAAGACAATGATACTGTTCTTTTACATATTAAGATTTCTGATACTGGTTATGGTATCAAGAAAGAGGATTATGACAAGATATTTGAAAAGTTTTCTAGACTTGATAGTGCTATATCAAAAGAGATTGAAGGTACTGGATTAGGTCTTGTTATTACTAAGAAGTTTGTAGATTTAATGGGTGGTAAAATTTGGTTTACTAGTGAGTTTGAAGTAGGTACTACTTTTTATGTAGATTTACCTTTAAAAGTTATTGATTCAACTCCTATTGGTAGCGTTACTCAAGAAACATCTGTTCAAAGAGTTAGAAACTTCTTAGATTGTTCTGATTTTACTGCTTTGGTTGTTGATGATAGTAAACTTAATTTGAAAGTTGCTGAAAGATTACTTAAAAAGTATAATTTTAATGTTGATATTGCTCAATCTGGTAAGGATTGTATTTACAAGTATAAGTATGGTAATCATTATGATATTATTTTCTTAGATCATATGATGCCTGAAATGGATGGAATTGAAACCGTTCGTATTTTGAAAAAACTTGATGATTATGAGACTCCTCCTATAATTGCTTTGACTGCTAATACTATGAATGGTATGGAAGAAATATATTTAAAGGAAGGCTTTGATTATTATTTACCTATGCCAATTAGCACACAAGAATTAGATAGAATTATTCATAAATTCTTTGAGAATAAAACTGTTACATTGGTTGATGATAATGTTAAATCTCATTCTGAAGATGTTAGTACAAGTAGTGACGTTAAAGATGATAATTCTGGTAATAAAGTTTCTAAAGTTGTTGAAGAAATTAAGCATATTGATATTAATACTGTTGTATCAAGTGATGAAAAATCTGATAGTGAAACAAATGATAAAGTAGAGGAAGAGACTAAGGTTGAAGAAAAGACTGAAGCTCCAGTAGTTGAAGAGAAGACTGAGGTTAAAGAAGAGACTAAGGTTGAAGAAAAG
>CAVAJX010000032.1:0-6666 GCA_963589235.1 bacterium
AAATGTCCACTTCTTTTCTGTTCTTTATAAGGAGAAAATTCCTTATAAACAAAAATAGATGAGACATTGAATACTTATTCCCATCTATTTAAAAATCAACTAAACGAAATAATTAATATTATAGACAAACTAAATTAAAATGGGTACCTATTTGGGTACCTAATACATATATCAAATGACTTAAAGCCCTTATAAACAAAGTATCCCGCCATTTCTGACGGGATTTCAGGGGGTTCGGTTGAATATACTCTCACATATAACCGTGAGAGATATCGGCGTGACATGCATCACGCATCTTAATAATAAATTAATTTCCATGAATTGTCAATTAATTCAAAATAAATATTTTAACTTTACACTAGAAAGAATCAATTTCAAAAATTTTAGTAAGTACTCTAGAGCTAAACTTTTCAATGAATTTAGCCGTTTTTTTATCAAAATGCCATGCACAAAATTCTACTCTTTTGACACGTCTCTTTTTAGCCAGGAAAATCACATAATTAACAAGTTCCGTACCAATTCCTCTTCCTCGATATTCTTCTTTAACATAAATATCCTCAATCTCAATATAGGAAAAACTAGTAAACTTACCATAGCCAACAAGCATATTATATCTAATTCGTATAAGTCCAACTATTTCATCACTAATAGTATAAACATAACATGTATCAGGCTTATTTTTATCACAATAATTTTTAAATACTGACCTAGAAAAATTTGGACCTGCCATAAATATATCCTTTCTATTTCGATACATAAACTTATGGCAACCAGCAAGTATTTCAAAAACTACTTTATAATCACTTTCAATAACTCTTCTAATTCCATCTTTAAAAGGCTTCTTTTTTACAACAATCAATGGAACTAACATTTCCTTTTCCGTTAAGCCAGAACAACTAGCTTTACACATTGAATCATTTTCTTCATTTACCAAATAATATTTATAAATAGAAACAGCTATAAAGTCATAAAGTGAATCCTTTAAATAATTATGTTCTATCCCATCACCAAACATTTTATTATCAATAGCCTCACTATAATTCATAAGTAAAAAAAACTCACCTAATTCTTCTTCAAAAAGTGTTTTAAATTTTTCTTTGTATCCTTCCCTAACTTTAATACCAACACATCTATTTTCAATATAGAAAGTCTTATCAATAAGTTCATATATTGAACTATACTCTTTTAAAACAATAGGACTACAGTTTACATTACCATGATCAGCCGTAATAAAAATAATAGAATCCTGTAATTCACTGCATAGTTTTTTCGTCTCTTCATCTATTTTTACTATCTCATCATGAGTCTTATCTTTAATTATACCATTGTCACGTATTGAACAATTAGGTTCTTCAAAATAAGCATATATTAATTTTTTCCCGGAATTTTTACTTAAATTAATAATTCTATTATATGCTTCTTTTCTACTTTCATAAGCACCAATACCAAAAGGGAAAATACCATACGCCTTATTCTCACCAGTTGCATTAATCTTATCAATTATACTCTCATATTCCAAATTCTCTTTTAAAAATTTCTTACTAACAACATCACTAGTTCCATTAACACATCCAGTCATAACATTAACAGGCTTACCTAAATCTTTAAAATACATATTTTCACCAAGAATACCATGTTCATAAGGAGATTTAGCACTTAAAAAAGAAGTCGTCGCCGCTATTGACGTAGAAGGAAATACTGAAGTAAGATCAGACATTCTATTAGTAAGTAAAAAACTATTCTCTTCCAAATTTCTATTCAACATCCTAGTTCCTAAACCAGAATAAAATAAAACAATAATATTTTTATACTTTTCCTCTCTAAATAACTTATCAACTCTTCTTAAAGTTCCATATCGACATTCTATACCAAATTCTTTTAATATAGAAGAAGACAAATTGATTAAACATTTCTCATAATTAGGATACAACGTCAACATAAAAAACACACTCCAGTCTACAAAAATTATAACACAAAAAGGATAGAGTAATCCTATCCTTCTGTAATATCAGCTATTAATTTTTTCTTTAAATCAGCTTCATCAGTACTTTTATCTAATAAATATTCCTTAGAATCTTTTTTTGCTTGTAACAAAATCTTATAATCATCTCTTATATTAGCAATCTTAAAAGACATATCACCTGATTGTTTAGTACCAAATAAATCACCATGTCCTCTTAATTTGAAATCAGCTTCACTAATAACAAATCCATCATCAACAGTTTCCATTATCTTTAATCTTTCAGCGTCACTATCACTAATTAAAATACATTGTGATTTAAAACTACCTCTTCCTACTCTACCTCTTAATTGGTGTAATGTAGAAAGTCCAAATCTATCGGCATCAAATATAACCATAGTAGTAGCGTTAGAAACATCAACACCAACTTCAACTACAGTTGTAGATATAAGTATTTGAATTTTATTTTCCTTGAATTGTTCCATTATAACGTCTTTTGCCCCAGTTGCCATTTTTCCATGAACAATATCGATTTTATATTTATCACCAAAGGCCAATTTCATTTGATCTTTTAAATTACAAACTGTTGCGAGATCAGAATTTTCACTATCTTCAATTAAAGGTGCAATAACATAAACTTGATGTCCTTCTTTTAACTCTTTATACATAAGTTCTAAAACATCTTTAATTTCACTATTCTTCTTAACAAAAGTATCAATTTTTTGTCTACCCTTAGGTCTCATTTTAATAGTAGAAACATCCATATCCCCAAAGATAGTTAAAGCATAAGTTCTAGGTATAGGTGTAGCACTCATATATAAAACATCTGGCTTTACACCCTTATTTTGTAAATTAGCTCTTTGATGAACACCAAATCTATGTTGCTCATCAGTTATAACTAAACCTAAATTATTATAAACAACATCATCCTGAATTAAAGCATGAGTACCAACTACCATTGAAATACTCCCATCATTTAAACCAGAATATATTCTTAATTTATCTTTTTTAGAAGTAGAACCAGTAAGAAGCTCTATTTTTATATCACTATCATTTATAAAACTAACTAAATTCTTGTAGTGTTGTGTTGCTAGTATTTCTGTAGGAGCCATTAAAGCACTCTGATATCCTGAAAAGTCATTAGCAAGCATCGCAATAAAAGACACAATTGTCTTACCCGAACCAACATCACCTTGTAATAATCTATTCATTCTACTAGGAGATTCTAAGTCACTAAAAATTTCATCAATTGCCTTCATTTGATCATCAGTTAACTCAAAAGACAATTTTTTAATAAACTTATCAAGTTTACTTCTATCAATTTCTCTAGTCAAACCATTATTCTTCTTTTTATTTTGAACCTTTAAATAATTAATCTTAAACATAAAAGCAAATAATTCTTCATATTTAAGTCTAATTGTTACTTCCTTTAACTTATCCATAGTTGAAGGATTATGAACAATATTCAAAGATGTCTTTTTATTTAAAAAATTATATTTTTCCAAATAACTACTTGGTATATAATCAGATATTTCTTTTCCAAACATCAATAAAGCCATATTAATATATGTAGACATATTTTTATTAGTAAGACCAGAAGTACAATGATATACTGGCTCTATTTTTACTTTATTCATTAATGTCTCTAATTTTATATCTGATGCTGTTATAACATTTTTAGCCTTATCTAATTTACCAATGACAGTAACTCCAGTACCAACTGTAAGTTGTGACTTTAAAAAAGCTCTATTAAATATAGAAACTCCAACAACACCAGATGCTGTTACTAATCTAAAATTCATTTTATTAAGTCCAGCTTTAAAGTGCATTAAAATAGGAACACTTTCAATTTTTCCATCTATTATTATTTTTCCCCCATCTTCCACTTCATTAAGATTACATCTTTCAAGAATTTCATAACGAAATGGATAATGCGTAACTAAGTCTTCAACAGTATAAATATTAATTTTATTTAATAAAGAAAGAGATTTAGGACCAATGCCTTTTACATCTTTTAACTGCATGATAGTATCACTTCCTTCTTGGCATATTATAGCATAACAAGTTTTTTTTTTAAATAAATAAAAGTAAAATTTACACTATTTTTTTAGAATTTATTAAAAAAAGATGCAAATAATCAAATTTACATCTTTATTTTTTCTTATCAGTAATACCAGCAGTAGCTTCGCTAACAACAGCAGCTCCAGTAGCACCTTTAGAAGTCATATTAATCAATTCCATTTTATTATTATATTTCTCAATTATTTCTGTAATTACATCAACTTTATCCTGTAAAGCATTTCCAATTGTTTGATATGTTTCTGTTGTCTTATCTATGTCCGAAGAAGAGTTAAAATAATATGCTAAATCAACCAAATCATTTTCAGAAAGACCATCAATAGTAGCTTTTATTTTTTCTTCATCTGGAACAAAAACAGTCTTACCTTCAATAGTATCAACAACATCACTACTAACTTCTTCAAGCTTGTCAAGTCCATTTGAAAAAATAGGAGCATAATCTTCATTCCATTGATTGACTAAAGTATCCAATTTATGATCTGAATTAAAAAATTCACGAATATTTTCAACAACCATATTATTAAACTCTGCATCTCGTTCTTTTTTTTCTTTAACACAATTATATACTGTTTCAAAAATATTATCACCCTTAACATCATATCCTGCTGATTGAAAATCTGTTTTTAATTCTTCAACATCTTGTTCCAACGGAGTCATCTCTTTTTTCATTCCATCTAATAACTTATAATTTTCTTTGGCTTGATCTATGTTTTCTATCATGCTATAGTCATCAGTTCGATCAGTTATTTCTCCATTATAATCTATTCTTTCAATTCCCGGTTTTTCAGGAATCATTAAATAAATATTATTTGGAACATCTTTAAATAACTTACTACTTATTTCAGGTAACAAAGTTCCATCTTTTAATATATCTAATGCACTAAGACCAGCAAGTCCAACAGTAGCAACAGTTTTAGCTGCATAACCAACTTTAGCTATAGTATTAACAAAATCACTTCTATCATTATTACATTCACGTAATTTACCAACAAAAGAATGAATCTTTGCTTTTTGTTTCTTATCACATGATTCAACACATTTAACCAATTGTTGAAAATTAACCGGAGTTTCTTTAAACACAACATTTAAATCATCAGTCATATATTCATAAACTAAATTAAATAATACTTGTTCTTCCGGAGTATTACTTTTTAAAGTAACATCCTGCATTTTTTGTAACTCAGCCTTATTATCATCTTGATATTTTAAAGAGTCAAATTCCCGTAAACTTTTTTGCTCTTTCATACCAGAAAATTGATTATGCATATTTTTTATAGTCTTAACAGCTTGAGCACCTAAAATACTAGCAACACCAACACCAGCACCAACAAGTGCTCCAGTAACAGAACCTGCAAGCAAATTTTCAGCAGCACAAAAATTCTTAACTGTATCTCCAATAAATGGAATTCTTTCTAAAACTGCCGTACCAGCTGTACCAGCAACACCAGACACAAGACCTGCACTCTTACTACTCGTCAATTCACTTATAGCAGTATCTAAAACTGTACCATTTATCGAACCAGCCATAATTGCTGGGTCAACAGAATTAATAGCAGCTGCAACACCTACACCAGCAGCAGCACCTGCACTAGTAGAAGCAGCTGTTTTCTTTAAAGATTTAAATATCGAATCTTTCTTTTTACTTTCAATTCTATTATTTACAGCAATACCTTTTCCTAATTTAGCATTAAGAATATTACACAATTCTTTTTTTCTTTCAAAATCCAAATCGTATATAGTTTGTCGTAATGACAAATAACCAGTATCTAAATAATTAATATTATTTTTTTTCAAATAATCACGTATTGTTGTCTGAGCTTCATCAGAAAATCTTGTATCGGTAACAACACCAGATACATCAGTAGTTATTTCTAATTCATTTAAAATTTTATTACATTCTGTTTTTTGAGAAATAACATTTCCAGCTTTTCTATTTTTAATAATTTTATATGTAGAATTAGCCATTAAAACTCCAGATACAACTAACTTAGAACCTACTGTTGGTGCTAAAATAACAGCTGCTCGACTTGCAAGGCCAAAAGTAGTAGCCTTAGCAATAGGTTTAACAAATTTCTCAGATTTCTTAAAGAATTTCTGTACACTATTAGCACTTCCATTTTCTAAATCATCCAACAAATTATCAAGATTATTAGATATTCCATCTATTTTAAGCAAAGCATTATCATATAAAGCATCTGGTAACTTACTCTTTAATTCTTTTTTTAAAGAAACAACGTCAACACAGTCTTCACTAATTTCAATATTATCACTTTTTAAAGCATCTCTAATTAAACTAACTTTTTCACTACGTGCTTTTTTTGTTAATTCATTACGTGTTTTTTTCTTAGTAACTTGTAAAGCATTTTCAAAACTACTCACTTAAAACACCGTCCTTATTAACATTATTATTGATTGATGAATCAACATTACAATTTTTTCTTTCTTTATAAGCATTATAAACTTTCTCAACATCATTAAGTTGCTCCATATATATAGCAAGTTCCCAAAAAGTCAAAGCACTTAACTCTTCATCACTCAAAAATTTAAAATTTTCAATTGAATTTTCCATCTGATCACTCCTCGTATAATAGTTTTTGTAAGTGATTTATTTTTAATATTTTACTTAC
>CAVAJX010000033.1:0-8884 GCA_963589235.1 bacterium
CTGTCTGTCTGTCTAAGGATAGACTTTATTCCTTTCTTTGTAAACACTTTACCACCAACTTTTTACAACTATTTTACTACTATATTAAGTATACCAGTTATTTACTCAAAATTCAATAATTGAAAAAGTGAATTATATTACCTATTGCTATTCAAATCAATTCCATCAATACTAGTATCATAAATCCATTGTTTTAAATCTTGCATTTCACCAGTTTCATAGAATTTAATTAGTTTATCATAAAACATTGGCTGATTCTCTTGTGCAATAGAAATTATACCGCAACCATTATCTATCATTATCTTATTAGCAAACAACATTGCTACTCTTTTATTACCATCAATAAACATTTGTCTTCTCATAATCCATAACATTATTTCTATAGAAAGTTCTGTCTTAGTCTTTTCCTTTTGATTTAATAATTCTTCTAACTCTTCTTTTATTTGACTTTCAATAGGAAAAGCTGGTTTCCAAGATGTTCCACCAATATTTACAGGTGTAGTTCTGATTCTTCCTAAATCTTGTTCTAAAACCAATTTATCGACTGTTAATTTATGTAATTGACACAAAACCTTATAATCATATTCTATATCATCATTTTCTAATATAAATTGCCAAGCATATTTTAAATTGTTTATCGCAATTATATTATCAACTGTAAGTCCATTCACAACACCACCATCATAAATTGCTTGTGTCTCAGAATACGTTACATCAATTCCTTCCAAATTAGCACTTTTCCATATATAATCAACAATATTTCTTTTCGCAATAAAAACACTTTGTTCTCTAGTTAAATTAAATTTATTTTTCATATCCCTACTTCTTCAAAACTCTTGTTACGGCTTTCATTAAACCTAATTTACCATATTGATATGTAAGTCCACCTTGCATATAAGCAATATATGGCTCACGTAATGGACCATCACAAGAAAGTTCAATTGAAGATCCTTGTGTAAAAGAACCAGATGCCATTATAACTTGACTATCATATCCTGGCATATCACTCGGCTCAACTATAGCCATAGAATCTATTGCGGAAGCTTCCTGTATTCCTCTTGTAAATTCAATTAACTTATCTGGATCTCTAAATATAATATTTTGAACAATATCTACTCTTTCATCATTATATTTAGGTTCAACATCATAACCTAATTCTTCCATTACACGACTTGTAAGTATTGCTGTTTTTAATGCCGAACTAACAACACTAGGAGCCATAAATAAACCTTGTAATATTTGTTTATTAATTTCTAAACTTGGACCAACTTCCTTGCCACAACCTGGAACTGTTAATCTATCAGCACAAAGACTAACTAAATCACGTCTTCCTGCAATATAAGCACCATTAGGAGCAATTCCACCACCTAAATTCTTAATCAAAGAGCCAACAATAATATCAGCACCAACACTAACAGGTTCAGCCTCACTAACAAATTCACAGTAACAATTATCAACCATGATAATTACATCTTTATCAATATTTTTAATTAGCTTAATTACCTTACCTAATTTTTCTAAAGATAAACTCTTTCTTGTAGAATATCCCTTACTTCTTTGTATTTCAACTACTTTAACCTTATTATTCTTAACAAATTCTTCTATTTTTTCATAATCAAAATCATCATCTACTAAATCAATTTGTTCATACTTAACACCAAAACTCTTTAATGAACTAGGATTATCTCTAATACCAATAACTTCATCCAAAGTATCATATGGCTTACCAGAAATACTAAGTAACAAATCACCAGGTCTTAAAAGTCCAAAGAAACAAACAGTTAAAGCATGACTACCTGAAATAAATTGTCCTCTAACTAAAGCATCTTCACAACCTAAAACATCCTTAAAAATATCTTCTATAACATCTCTACCTAAATCATTATAACCATAGCCGGTAGTACCTACAAAATGTGCTTCACTTACTTTATTTCTATGAAAACTAGCTAAAACTTTTAAACTATTAAAAGAACAAGCCTCATCTATTTTCGCAAACTCTTCAAAACAATCAATTTCACATTTATTTACTAAATCAACTACTTCTTCTGAAATACCTAAATTATTATACATAAAAACCCTCCTAATTATTATATTTGCCACCATCTACTCTAATAATAGAATCATTAATATAATTAGCTTTTGAACTAGCTAAAAATACAATAACTTTCGCAATTTCTTCTGGCTCAGCAAACCTTCCTAACAATATTTTTTTTCTTTCTTCATTAACTTGTTCCAAAGACAACTCTTTATTCATATCAGTTTTAACCCAGCCTGGACATACACAATTAACATAAATATTTGGTGCAAATTCCCTTGCTAGATTATGTGTTAAAGAAATAACTCCCGCTTTAGAAGCATCATAGTCACAACTCTCTGGATAATAAGTATCTATTGCATTAGTAGAAGAAACATTAATAATCTTACCTTTTCTATTTTCTAACATAACTTTACCAACATACTTACTACATAAATATGTACCAAGTAAATTAACATCAAGTACTCTTCTAAACTCTTTAACAGACTTATCTAAAAGTAAACTATCTCTTGCAACACTAGCATTATTAACTAAAAAGTCAATTTTACCAAATCTATCAACAACAGTATTGACCATGTTCTCTACTTCGTCTTCTTTAGAAACATCACATTTAACAACCAGTACATCAACATCATAGTTATCCTTAATATACTTTTCTAATTCTTTCGCTTCTTCTTCATGATGACAATAATTTATAACTACATCAATACCTGCTTTAGCAAACTCTAAAACAGTACTTCTACCAATACCTCTATTACTACCAGTAACTAACGCAACACCTTTACTCATATCTTCACCTCTTAAACTGTATCCATATACTTAATAAAACCATCAATTTCTTCTTCACTAGAAATATTCAACAAATTAATCATCGATACACCATCTTTTACATAAACAAGAGAAGGTGCTACCAAAGTACTTTCCTTTACACCAATTTTTTTAATAACTAAATCTTTATCTCTAGCTTTAGATAAATCATATTCTATATAACTAACATCTAAATTCTTTAACTTATTCTTAACCATACTACACTTATCACAAGAAGAATCAGTAACATAAATAACAAAAGTCTTTTCTGCTCTATAAGCCTTATATACTTTAGACTTAATATTTGAATATCTTGTAATAAAGAAAAATAAAAAAGGTACTGTTATTATTAAAGCCACAGCAACACCTAAAATAAACTTATTACGTAATTCAATTAACTCTTCATTTGCCATAAAATCCACCCTTTCTCTTCATATTAATTCTACTATAATTAACCCTTCAAAACAAGTAAAAAAGAGTTTAACTTTATAATTAAACTCTTTCAACTTTTATAGCAGCCTTTTCATTATTTAATTCAACCATATCAGTTAAACTAACATCTTTTATTAATTCATCACCTAATACTTCACTCATAACATAATCTTTATACATATTAAGCATTAAATCAATATCTTCAGTACCATTATAGTAAACTTTAATATGATCAGTTATAACAAAATCTGCTTCTTTTCTAAGACTTTGAACATTACGTACAAATTCTCTTGCTAAACCTTCTAAAATTAATTCTTTAGTAAGTTCAGTATCAAGTACAATACAAGTACGACTATTACTACTAGCAGTATAACCTTCTTTTTGTTTTAAAGAAATTAATACCATATCACTAGTAATTTTAAAGTCTTCTCCAGCTAACTTAACTGTAAGTCCCTCATCATTTATTAATGCTATTTCTTTACTTGTAAGTTTAGATAATATTTCTTGTAATTCTTTAACTTTAGATCCTAATGTCTTACCTAATACTTTAAAGTTAGGTTTAACAATATATTCAAGATATTCTGTCATATCTTCTTTAAATATTATTTCTTTAACATTTAATTCTTCATGAATTACAGGAAGTAAGTCTCCAATAATTATTTGATCACTCTTTGGTAAGAATAAACTCTTTATTGGCTGACGAACTTTTATATTTACTTCTTCTCTTGCATATCTACCTAAAGAACAAATATCTCTAACTAAATCCATTCTCTCTTCAATAGATTCATTTATTAAATCTGTATTTTCTACTGGGAAATCTTCTAAATGTACTGATTTTTTACCAGTTAATTTTTGATATATTTCTTCTGTAATGAATGGAGTCATAGGAGCACATAATTTACATAATGCTAATAATACTTCATATGTAGTTAAGTAAACACATTTCTTAGATTCTGTTAATTCACTATCCCAGAAACGTCTACGATTACTTCTAATATACCAATTAGATAAATCATCATTTAAGAATGGTACGATAGCTCTTGCTGCTTTATTTAAATCATACTCTTCATATGCTTCATTAACTTTTTTAATTAAGTTATTAAGTTTTGATATTAACCAGCGATCTATTAATTCACGGTCTTTAACTGGAATATCATATTCTCTTGGATCAATATTATCTGCATTAGCGTACATTTCAAAGAATGAATATGCATTCTTAAATGTTGAAATATATTTAGAGTAAATTTCTTTTAATCCATCTTCATCAAACTTCAATGGTGTCCATACAGGTGATGCATATAACATATAGAATCTTACTGTATCTGCACCATTTGCTTCCATTACTTCAAATGGACTAATAGCGTTTCCTCTAGACTTATGCATTTTATGTCCATATTTATCTAATAATAAATCATTTACTAAAACATTTTTATATGGACTAATTCCTTTTACAAATACTGAAACAACAAGTAATGAATAGAACCAACCTCTAGTTTGATCTATTCCTTCACAGATATAATCTGCAGGGAATTGACTTTCCCATAGCTTTTTATTTTCAAATGGATAATGATACTGTGCAAAAGGCATAGCACCCGAATCAAACCAACAGTCAATTACATCCTTAACACGATTCATTACTCCACCACATTTAGGACATTTAATATGAACATCATCAACAAATGGTCTATGTAATTCAATATCTTCTCCAATTTCTTCTATTGCTTTTTCTTTTAATTCTTTTCTAGAACCGATCATAATATCATGACCACAACTACATCTCCATAAAGGAATTGGAGTACCCCAGTATCTATTACGAGAAATTGCCCAGTCATTCATATTTTCTAGCCAGTTACCAAATCTCTTTTCACCAACGAATTCTGGATGCCAATGAACTTTATTATTTTCTTCAATAATTTCTTGTTTCTTAGCAGTTGTCTTAATATATAATGATGGTTTTGAATAATAAACTAAAGGTGTTTTACATCTCCAACAATGTGGATAATCATGCACCATTTTTTGTTTCTTAAATAATTTATCCTCTTTAGATAAGTATTTAATGATTTCAACTTCTAACTCTGGATCAACAACAAGTCTACCCTTCCAAGGACCATCAGTATAGCAACCATCTTCTCCTACTGGATTTAATAATGGTAAATTATATCTTAAACCAACTTCATAGTCATCTTGTCCAAATGCTGGAGCTTGATGAACGATACCAGTACCATCAGACATAGTTACATAACTATCACAAACAACATAGAATGCTTTTTTATCTACTTTTAAGAATGGCATTAATTGTTCATATTCTAAATACTCTAAATCTTTACCTTTATATTCTTCAACAACTTCATATTCATCCCCTAATACTTTATCAGCTAAAGGTTTAGCAACTATAAAGTTATGACCTCTCGATAAACATTTAACATATGTCTCATCTGGATTTACACACAAACTAACATTAGCAATTAATGTCCAAGGAGTTGTTGTCCATACTAAGAAATAAGTATTTTCTTGACTCTTTAATTTAAATGGCACATAAACAGTATTAACTGAAACTTCTTTATATCCTTGCGCAACTTCATGTGATGCAAGACCAGTTCCACATCTTGGACACCAAGGAACAATTTTTAATCCATCATAGATATATCCATCATCAAAAATCTTCTTTAATATCCACCATTCAGTTTCAATATAATCATTATCATATGTAACATAAGGATGTTTTAAATCAATAAATTGTCCCATTTCTCTAGTAAACTTAGAGAATGCTTTTTCATTAGTCCAAACACTCTCACGACATTTTTGATTAAACTCCTCAATTCCATATTTTTCAATATCACTTTTATCACTAAAACCTAATTGTTTTTCAACTTGTACTTCTACTGGTAAACCATGAGTATCCCATCCTACTTTTCTAACAACACGATACCCTTTCATTGTTTTATATTTACATACAGTATCCTTTAATAACTTAGCCATCATATGATGAATTCCTGGCATACCATTAGCCGTAGCTGGTCCATCATAGAAAACAAAGTTTTCTCTTCCTTTACGATTCTTTATTGTTTTCTCTAAGATATCCATCTTTTCCCATTGTTCTGAATACTTAGTTTCGATTGAATTTATAGATCCTTGTTCTAATTTCTTAAATTTCATATATATTCCTCCTAACCTAAAATAACATAACTATAATAAACTACGAATAGTATTAAAAAACTCAAACCTTCTCTTTTACTGATTTTATAATCATTCTTAGAAAATAAATATAACATCAAAGCTGTAACTATCATTACAATTAAATCTATATAACTAAATGCAATTTTACTAATTCCACCAAGAATAGTAACTGGTAATCCAATAACTATACCTATATTAAATATATTACTTCCAACTACATTACCTATCGCTATATCATATTCACCTTTTTTAGTAGCCATAACTGATGTTACAAGTTCAGGCAAAGAAGTACCAAGAGCAATAATTGTTAAACTAATAATTCGCTCACTTACACCAAAGGCTTTAGCTAAATAACTTGCTGAATCAACCACAAAGTTACTTCCAATTATTATCGCAACTAATCCAATAAAAGTATAAAGAAATGATTTTGGTAATGATAAAACTTTCTCATCAGTACTGTCTTCTACTTTATTTCTCATTAAATTAATAAGGTAATAAATAAACACTAAGAAGAAAAGTATTAAAACAATTCCATCTCCTCTAGTAAAGTTATTACTCATACTTTTATCAAATAAGTTATCAGAAAGTAAAACTGCAAATAAAGCTGTAATCAATAAAGTAATTGGTAACTCTTTCTTTACTGTATTACTTTTAACAACTAAAGGATGTATCATTGCCGCAACACCAAGTATTAAAAGTATATTTAAAATATTACTACCTATTACATTACCCAGCACAATGTCAAAAGATCCAGAAAGTAATCCTTTAACACTAACAGCAAACTCAGGTGCACTAGTACCAAATGCTACTATTGTAAGACCAATGAGCATCTTAGACACCTTAAAATTAAGAGCAATGTTACTAGCACCATCTACAAACCAATCTGCACCCTTAATTAAAATAACAAACCCTATAATTAATAAAATAATATTAAGTACCATATATAAGCCTCCCTTAAAATAAAAACTAACTCATCCTATAAGGACGAATTAGTTCGCGGTACCACCTTAATTTATAAGTATAATACTTATCTCAAATACTATAACGCGTTACCGTATTTATCTTATCCATAAATCGCAACTTGAAAGTGATCTAAATATTTCTTCGTAATCTATTTTCACCAAACATAGACTCTCTAAATACTAATAAATATTCCGTCTTTCGCACTTGCTTTCCAACTTAATATAACATATTTAATTTTCATTTACAAGATTTTTTTCGAATACTTTTTCATCTCTTTTAGAAGTTACTTCTTGTTTTATACTACCATCAGCTATTCCCCTAATAACTATATTATAAAGTTTTATTTCATGAGGTAATTCTAAAGAATCAATATAATCAAATGCAGCTTGTTTCATATTATTATCTATTTCAGTAGAAACACCATCTATATTTAATTCTTCTTTTGTCTTTAAAATTGTTTCCTCTTTATAATATTTAGGTCTAGTATACTTCAATGTAAATTCTCTTATCTTATTAATTTCTTCTTCACTATAACGAAATTCAGGAGCATTCAAAATAGTTGTAATAACTAAACCAATCGGTAAATCAGAAGTTAATTTATAATCAAGATAATTATAATCTCTAACCGTTCCATCTTCCATAGTTACACCAGAAATAATACCAGAAGCAACTTTATTAACTACACTAGCATCCATTCTATCTGGATTAAAACAGCCTGAACGAACTAATCGAGCTCTATTTTTATATTGTTCAGCTAATTCAATACCATTTTCACTACAATAATCAACTGCTTTTTTTAATTTGTAAACAGGTATTCCTATTAAACTACAATATGTTTTAGCAGTTAATCCTTCAGTAGATAAATAATCACTAACTAAATTCATATACATCTTACATTGTTCTTTTTTCATTATTTCCTGACATTTTTTTTCTCTTTCAATGTCATCTTCACTCAATTTAGATGAAACATTTCTTATAACATTACTAAGTTCAAAATCTGCATTCTTTTCAAGTATAGAAAACATATCTAAAGCATCATCCAAAGATAACCCTAAATAAAATATTCTATCAGCCAAACTTTCCTTATTTTCATAAGCAATACATACCTCACCTAATAAAGCCCATGCATTTTCTATTTTAAAACTAGTTTCATAATTTTCAAAAATTTTTTTTATATCTCTAGCCGTGGCAAACTTTCCAACACCATCATTAACGGCGTATTTTAAATATTTACTATAAACAGCTTGTCTATCCATAAATTTACTATCATGAAGTTCATTTTCAAAGTCATCTAATAATTTAATCGCACATCTTGCATATAATTCTTTACTATTATTCCAACCTGTAAATTGTTTATTATGTTCAAACCAAGTTTTCAACTTATTAAAATCTAAAATATCATCATCTAAAACATTATTTCTAACAAAATATTCCATTGTTTCATCAACACTATCTTGATGTAAAAATAAC
>CAVAJX010000034.1:0-11528 GCA_963589235.1 bacterium
TTTTCCCTAATTATTATTTTAATTTTAATGTAACATTTTTGCTAATTATTCACAGTTAAATACCTAATTATTAAAAAACTCTTGCTTTTTTTCACTTTCTATAATAAAATAAAGAAGTCAAATGTGACATGGCGCCGTTGGTGAAGTGGTTAACACGCTAGTTTGTGGCACTAGTATGCAAGGGTTCGATTCCCTTACGACGCCCCATATTGATATTTAGTCGAGCTAGTTTAGTTCGATTTTTTTTGTCTTATCTGAAAGTTCAAAGTAAGAAAGGAAACAAAAAATAAGTATAAATAAAAATACCAAGCAGGCGAAAAACATCTTGATATTTTAAGAAAAAACAAGATTATTTTTTATTAATATCTATTTGCCGTTTTTTATAAATATTAGCTTTGTATCTAGAAATAGTTGAATGACTAGTTCCTAATATTTCAGCTGCCTTTCTCATAGAAAGACCTTGTTTAAGCAAAATATCTATTTGTGCTTTCTTTTCTTTTGTTAATTGTTTATAATTCATATAGGAGCCTCCTTGCCGGGATTTGGCTCCTTTTATTGTATCAAAAAGCCGCACCAGGTGGTGCGGTTGAAATTTCAATTTAGGAAAAAAAAATGAGATTTTTCATTCTTTTTTTAAATTGTCTTCAATTTGTCCCTTCTTAGTGAAATCCAAAGAATTTTCTGAGGTAACAACTTTTTTACCAATTTGTTTTTCAATATCTCTTCGTGTATTACCTGCGATAGAACCACCTGTATTCGCATCAATTTTTAGTGCTCTCATACCTTTAGAATCATTTGTTTTGTGTAACTCTGTTGTAGTAACTTCTGCAAGAGTAGTTAGTGCTAATTCAAGTGGGGACATATTATCTCTTAAATTTTGTTTCTTATTTATTCCTTTTATAGATTTATGCTGTTCTGTGCTGATGCCAAAAGTTGTTTTACTAATTTCATTTGTAAGTATAGCAAAATCTCTTCCTTCTTCAGCACCTCTTTTTTTCCATTCGTCTGTTAATTCGTTTCTTACTGGTATTCCTTTTAAACGTGCATTGGTCCATTCTTCTGTATACCCTTTTTTTAGATATGTTTGTCTTGCTCTTTCAATTGCAAGTTCAGGATCAATTGTTTCTTGTATTCTTTCTTCTGCTAACCTTGCAAACCAAAGTTTAAAAGGTTCTGCATTAGGAGATGGAACTGATTGTATAATTCTAAAAATAGTTTCTCTGTTTGCACAATCTGTTTTATATTTTTTTCCATCCTTTTTTGAACGTAATTTCAGTTGGTGACAAAATGTCACGGACTCATTACCTTCTTCAGATAATCTTTGCTTTAATTTTCTCCAATATGCACTTGGATCTTTACTTTCACTTAATATTGCAACAATGTCAACGATAGAGTAGAACCATTCACCATTAATTTCTGTTCTTCTTATTTTGCTATTTTCAAACAATACTAAATCATTATTATTTTTTACTTCGTTTTCCATAACAATCTCCTTTCAAAAGTTTTTCAATTTGATCTTGTGTTGCAGTACAAGATCTTTTTTATTGTTCTCTTATGTACATCCCATTATAACCAGCCCATACAAATCCATGCTTACCATTCTGCAAATATACTTCATACCATACTTCATTGCATTCGTTTCTAGTTTGGTCACCTTGATATTTTCTTTTTGAAACATATGTGTCACCATAATTATTATCGTGAATTCTAAATTCTAAATTGCTATCCATTTTAGAAAAAATATCCCCAACACCTGAAGAACTCTCTGCACTTATAATTATATTGTAGTTACCTTCTATAGGATAATAACTGCAAGGTTCTTGATTTTGTGTTGTTATTTCTGTGTCATTCTTGTTTTCTCTTTTTGATTTTTTATGGTTATTATCGTTATTTTTTGAAAAAATTGATACTACTATCAGTAGAATAGTTATTATTAAAGAGATTATTATAAAAATTCTAATACATATGTTACTGGTTGAACATTTTTCTAAATTATTATTTTTATTGTTGTGACTATATCTATTTTTTTTGGTTTTATCATTTGTTGGAATGATTGATATTATTGATGTCAAAATAAAATAGTAAAATAAACCTGTAGTAAATTTTATTTTATAATTTACTATCATATTATATTTGATTATTTGTATAATCAAACAAACGATGGCACAATATATGGCACAAATAATAATCCTGTTTTTTTTACTTATTTCTCTTTTTAATATGAAAAATACTATAGGTAATAATAGGTATATTATTGGTGTTATTAAAATATTAATAAATAATGACATTGTTTTCTTCACTCTCCTTAACACTCTTTAATAAAAAATTAATATATAGAACAGCTGCATCTTCGTATTTATTAACTTTAAATGCAAATAGTTCTACATCTAACTGGTTTAACTGGTTCAATTCAATATGTGCAAGTTCATGTAAAATTGTCTTTCGCTTATAATAGTGAGATATTTTATCGTTAATAATAATTAAATTAGTTCCTCTTTAATTAGTTACACAACCATTTGTATTTTTGGGTAAAGTATCATGTATAATGGTTGCGTTATAATAATTTAGTAATTCCTGTTGTGTTATTTCTTTACTTAATAAATTATATAAGTTCATATTACACTTTCTTTATTAAGCACCTATACTAGCATACTTTTATTTTTTATCTAATTGTTCATTCACTTTACGTCTTGCTTTTTCTATAACAAATTTAATTGTCTCTTTATCATCATCCGTCAAGATATCTTTGTTTTTGGAAAAGAACAATTCAAGTTCATCAATTACAGGTTGTTCATCAGTTAAATCTCTTCCTGTTAAATTTGCAATAGATACGTTTAAAACATTAGCAACATCATATATGTTATCTAATGAAGGAGAAATTTCTTCATTTTCCCATCTTGCAATAGTTGTTTGATTTACATTTGACAATTCTGCAAGTTTATTTTGAGAAAGTTTTTTTGTTCACGTAAGAACTTTAGATTCTTGCTAAAATAACTTATATTGTATCTCCTCACACTTCAATGATAGCATACAAACATCAAAAAAAATAATATTTTTCTGCTTTTTTGCATTTTTTTGGTGTTATTGTTTGCAAATAAGCATGATATAATTGGAAGTAGATAGGGGGTTAAAATGAAAGATGGTTTTAAAGAACATGTTGCTAGCAAATTGAAAATCTTAAGAGTAAAGTTCGATTATAAACAGAAAAACGTTGCAAATGAAGCGAAAATTGATCTAATGACACTTGCACGATATGAAAATAACAGTTCATCAATGCAATTAGATACGATTGAGAAAATCAGTACTGTTTATGGCTTGAATTTGAATATTTTTTAATAACATATCTGCAAATAAGCAGAATTGGATATGTTAAAAAATAATAGTTAATAGAAATAGTAACCAAACTAAAAAAACGTGTTATAAACTGATACTTGCATAAGATGTAATAGGTCTTATGGAAAATTTAAAAATTATTGTAATTAATCCACCGAGTGATGAACATTAAGAAGAATTATTAAAAGAAATAACTGAATTTATACAGGATAAGTATTATTCGTAGAAAGGAAGTGATGTACTTTGACTAGTAGATATTCTAAAGAACAATTATCACTAATTGTTAGAAAAAATATAAAGAAATATCGCTTGATGAGAAAGTACACACTTCAAGAACTTGCAGATTTAACTGGTCTTACTCATGGTTATGTGAGAGACTTAGAGTGTTTATCAATAGATAAAACACCATTACTAGAAACAATAGGAAAATTTGCTGATGCTTTAGAAATAGATATTAGGCAATTATTTGATGAAATAAAATAAACTTCCTTTTTGAAGTTTATTTTTTATAATATGTTATGGAGTCCAAACTTCCATAAGTATTTATATTTTTAATATATGTATTATCGTAATAAAAATACTCGCCTAATTGTGTTCCGCGATTTTCTTCTGACGTAAGTACGATAATAGCATATTTTCCCTCAGGAAAATAGTCTATATAAGCTCCTTTAGCAGAAGGACATCTTTCTTTTGCATCTAACGCTATTTTTTTTATATCTTCATTTTCTATAATTGTTTTCTCATGTTCTGAGTTCTCTGTTAATATTTCAGTATTATTGATATATATAATATCATAATTTAATTCATTAGTAGATAATCCTTTTCTATTGAATAAGTTCTTTTGTAAAGTTATTGATACAGGCTTGTTATTTATAATAGCAATATAAGTATCATCAGATTGTATAATGCCATTTTGATAATTGTATTTCAATAAATAGTTACAATTGTTTATTACATATAATTCATATATATATGGAATTATAAAAACAATAGCTGGTATTATACTTATAATGGTATATTTTTTGACACTTAAACTATTATAGTCAGTATTATTTGATTTTTTAATTTTCTTATTTATACAACAAATACTTACTATATGAATAATGAATGTTATTATAGAAATTGGCAATAAAAATATTAAGTTCCAACCTGTATCTACTATTTCACTATTACATAAATAAAAACTAATGAAATTAAATATTATATATATAATTATGAGTTTTCTTATTTTTCTTAGATCGCTGTTCTTCTTAAAGATTTTTACCATTAAAAATATTGATATTATTAATAATATTAAAACATTACAATATATTGCACTTTTTAACACAACTACATTCCTCCATTCTTATACAGAGAGTACCATTTAATTTATAAATTGTATATACTTTCATTGAAATTTATTAAAATTTTATATCCAATATTTTTTGAAATAAAACATTTAGTTTTGTAGAATGTAGCTTTTCCATATTGATATTTAGTCGAGCTAGTTTAGTTCGATTTTTTTGTTTGTATTGTCTATATCTTATGTAAAATGTAGTTAATTCTATATATTTTTTTATTTATTTATAATTTTTTGATATACTTATGTTAATAGTAGAGGTGAGTATATGAAGAGTGATGAAGATAAAATAAAAGAATTTAATAACCAAGAAGAAGAGGTTACTAAAGAAGTTGAAAAAATAGAAGACATTGAAAACATTGAAGAAAGTAAAGAAGATGCTGTTAAAGAAGAAACATTAGAAAAAGAAAAGCTAGAGAAAAAAGAATTAGAAGAAAAAGAAAAGGCTAATAAAAAGAAGAAGATAATAATTATAGTTTTAGCTGTTTTAATAGTTTTAATTTTAGCTACTTGGTCTTTCTTATCATGGAAAGAAGCTAAAGAAAAAGAAAAAATAAAAGAAGAAGTATATAATGAAGAAAAGTTAACAGAAAAAGAAATAGAAAAGAAAATTAAAACTTATGGAGAAGCTTTAGAAATCGTTCTTAATGTTTCATATGAAAAAGAAAATAAGTTATTAACATATGAAGAAGCTGTTAAACTTGTACATAATAGTGAAGATATAAGTTGTAATGTTCATGAAATATATGAAGATAGAAAAGTATACTTGAATGAATGTTCTTACGCAGGTAAAAAGACTAAATATTCATATGGAGAAAAACAAGAACCTAAACAAATAGATGAAGCAACAACAATAGTTGTTTATGTTAATAAAAATAGTAAAGTTGCGACATTAAAAAAGCCAAATGATATTTCAAATTATGATGTTTATACAGTAAATGTTGGAGAAACTTATCATAGTGTAGAATTGTTTGGTGATACAGAATATATAGTTTATTATACTTATGGTAGATACCATATGACAAATTATGTAACGGGTAAAGAAGTGTTTTCAGAGCTTAATCCAAAAGATATAAAAGTATTTAGTAAAGATGAAATATATGATACCTCATATGTAGCTTTGTTAATTAATGATAAATGGGGAATTTATAATATTGATACTGCTAAAGCAGTTGTTGCGAATATATATGATAATATTTATGTTTATTATCAAGGTGCTGGAGAATTAAATGTAATTAATGATTTATATGTTATAGCTGTAAATGGTGATAATTATGGAATTATAAATTATAAAAATGGTAGAGAACTTATACCTGTTAAATACAAAAGTTTGTCACTTGGTAAAAATTATTTATATGTAAGTGATGGAAATACATATTCTGTATATGACTTTAATGGTGATTCTTATTTAACTGGTGAATTTGAAGAAATTTATAATATTACTACTGGAAATTATTTAATTGCAAAGAAGGATAATAGAATTGTATTTTCTAATATTACTGGAAAGATAATATATGATTTTGGTGAAGCTACTAATATAAAAAGTTATTATTATTCTACTGAATTTGATGGTAAATTATTAGTACAGTTTATTAAATCAGAAAAAAGTAATGAGTTTGATTGTATAGAATATAGTTATGATTTTACAGCTAAAAAAGGTGATGTTGTTGATGCTTATTGTGCATCTGTTGCGAAACCTATACTTTACTTGTATCCAGAAAAGGAAACAGATGTTACAGTTAAATTTTCTAATCCAGAGATATTAGAGACTACTTATCCTAAGTTTAATGGTAAATGGGAAGTTAAAGCTAAGAGTAATGGTGATTTGTATGATAAGGCTGGTAAATACTATTATGCTTTATACTGGGATGAGAAGAAAGTACATAGTGTAGATTTTAGTGAAGGATTCTATGTAGATAAAGATGACGCAATTGACTTCTTAGAAAAGAAATTAAGTTATATAGGTCTTAATGATAAAGAAAGAAATGAATTTATTATGTACTGGTTACCAGTTATGGAGAAGAATGGTAAGAATTTAGTTTACTTTGAATTAACTGAGGAAAGAGAAAGCTATAATAAATTATTAATAAGTCCTAAACCAGACTCAATGTTACGTTTAGTTATTCATATTAAGAAAGTTGATAAAAAAGTAAATATTCCTAAACAAAGTTTATCTAAGTTTAGAAGAGTTGGCTTTACAGCAGTTGAGTGGGGCGGAACAACTTATTAATAAAAAGTAAGAGAATTAATTAAAAATTCTCTTTTTGTATGTTATAATCATTGAAGGTGGAAGTATGAAGAAAAAGAAAAAAAATAATAAATATAAAATTACAGTACGTAAGTTTTTTGGACATTTACATGTTGTTAATAAACATAGATTTAAAGTATTTTGTTTATGTTGTAGAGCAGGAGAAGTTTGGAGAGGTTTAACACATGACTTATCAAAATATTCATTTACAGAATTTTTTGAAAGTGCAAGATACTTTGTAGGTGATCGTAGTCCTATTGTAATTTGTAAAAAGGTTAATGGTTATTCTAAAGCTTGGTTACATCATAAAGGAAGAAATAAACACCATTATGAATATTGGTATGATTATGCAGCACCAGAGAAAACTCCAATAATTCCTTATAGTTATTTTGTTGAAATGGTATGTGATATGTTAGCGGCTGGTATGACTTATCAAGGTAAAAAATGGACCAATGAATATGAACTTAATTATTGGATGAATAAAAGGGAAGAATGTAAAATTAATCCAAAGTTAGATTTCTTATTAACGAAGATTTTTACAGATATAAGTTCTGATGGTGTTAAGAAGGTAATTAATAAAAAGAATTTAAAAGAATTATATAGAAAATATATAGGATAACTTTCATGTTATCTTTTTTTGACACTATGTTTAATAAGCGTTATAATATGTAGCCAATGTGTGAGAGGAAGTATTATAATGGAAAATGTGAATGAGGTAATTAATAAGGGTATACCAATTGATGCTCAAGTTGCATTATTAGGATCTGATATTTTAAAGTTGGCTGGTAATAAAAAAGAAATAAAAGAATCATTTGATAAAGAAATGTATGCATTAATAGAATTTTTAGAAGATAAAGTTGATTATTATCCAGATATACAAATATTTCAAACTTTAGGTATTGTTCAAGATAGTGATAGTATTAATAAATTGTTATGTTACTCAACAGAATCTATTCTTACAACACTTATTCATAATCTTAATATGAGTGATAGTCGTTATGGTGATTTTTTAAACGGAAGTGATTTAGTTGATTTTTTATCAGATGAAGAACTTGGTTGTAAAAAAGCCATTTCTAATTTAAGAAAAGTTGTTACAGATAAAAAGTTGGCTAAAAATTATCCAATGTTATATCAAAGTTATGTTGGTGCTTTTGAACTAAAAAAAAGCATACAAAGACTTAAAAGTATGCTTAATGGTTTTACTCTTTCTTATGGACAAAAAAGAAAATTAAGAGAGAATTTGTTAGAACAAGTTGGAGATGAAAAAAACTTAGAAAAACTTTTAAGACAAGCTGATGAGGAATTGAATCCTAAAAAGTATGCCAATGCATGTGCTGATTTATTTACGTATATGGTTGATAATTTTCAAAAAATTATGGAATTTTTACATCAACATCCAATTGATTTGTCATCTTTAACAGATGAAGAGGTTAGTAAGTTTGAATTATATGTTGCCCATAAATATTTACAATATGCTGAAAATGTTGATTTAGAATATAAACAGAGATATTTATACTATGTTTCTAATTATTTTTCTGAACTTGGTAATAATGTAAATGGTGATTTGGAAATAATAGTTGATGAATATAAATCAGATTTGGCTGGTATTTCAGATCGTGAAGGATATGTTGTTACTCCTAAATCATTACAAGAAAGATATAAGCAATTGTTAATTAGTTATCCAGAATTAAAAACAGTAACACTTAACTGGGTTGATTTTTCTACTATGAGTCCTAGTGAAGTGGAAGAATTTATGAATAATTATTTGAAAGATTTATCTGCTAATTGGGAAATGATACCTAATGGTAAAAGTTTGGATGAAGCTTTTACAGCTAGTGTTTTAAAAAAAACTGAAGGTATGAGTGCAGAAGAGAAAGAAAAATATCGAGAACATTTAACAGATCTTTATTTAGAAAAAAAGACATTTCATGAATCGTTAGATCCTTTTTGTACACTTCAAGGTTTAGGAACTTTTGATGGATATGTAGCTTATGTTCATTCTAATGGTAAAATAGTTTTAGAAAAATATTTTGATAATGTAAATACTGGTCGTGTGTCTACAGGGGACGCAATATATATTATGGATTCAAGTGACTTTCATAGATTATCACAGTTAAGTAAGAGAGAATTAATTGAAAGTGGACAATGTAAAAGAGTAATTCATCGTGGTAATTGGCAAAGTAGGGTTTTAGAAGAAATAAAAACTGATGGTTCTAAAACAAGTATTTCTAATGACTATAAAGAGTTAGTCAAAACTGGTGCAATAACTGGTTTTAATACTAATGAATAATCTATTTATGTAAAGCGTAAGGAAACTTGCGTTTTAATCTTATAAAATATTAGCACTCTGAGTTGACAAGTGCCAAAAAGTAACGTATAATATATACTGGAAGAGGTGATAGAATATGTATAATAATTATCAAGAAGAACAAGACGAAAATGTATTAGAAAAATATGGTCGTGATATAACTGAAGCCGCTAAAAAGGGTAAAATTGATCCAGTTATTGGTAGAGATGAAGAAATACGTAGTATCACTAGGGTATTATCAAGAAAAACAAAAAATAATCCGGTTTTAATAGGTGAACCGGGTGTTGGTAAAACAGCAATAGTTGAAGGACTTGCTTTAAGAATTATTAAAGGGGATGTTCCTTCTAGTTTAAAGAATAAAACTATATGGGAGTTAGATATGGCTGCTTTAGTAGCTGGTGCTAAATATCGTGGTGAATTTGAGGAACGTTTAAAGAAAGTGTTAAACGAAGTTAAAAAAAGCGAAGGCGATATAATCATGTTTATTGATGAAATACATATGATTGTTGGTACTGGTAGAACTGAAGGAGCAATGGATACTTCTAATATTTTGAAACCTATGCTTGCTCGTGGTGAAATTCATGTTATAGGAGCAACTACTTTAAATGAGTATCGTCAATATATTGAAAAAGATGGTGCACTAGAAAGACGTTTCCAAAAGATTAAAGTATCTGAACCTACAGTTGAGGATACTATTACAATTCTACGTGGTTTGAAAGAAAGATTTGAAATACATCATGGTGTTTCTATTCAAGATAAGGCTTTAGTTTCTGCTGCTACTTTATCTAATCGTTATATTACAGATCGTTATTTGCCAGATAAAGCAATTGATTTAGTAGATGAAGCTTGTGCAACTATTAGAGTACAAATGGATTCAGTTCCAGTTAATTTGGATAATTTGACTCATAAAATTATGCGTTTACAAATAGAAAGAGAAGCTATAAAAAAAGAAAAAGATGAAATTTCTAAGAAACGTAGAGAAGGAATTGATGCTGAAGTTGAAAAACTACAAGTAAAAGAAAAAGAATTAACTGAGGCTTGGAATAAAGAAAAGAACTTAAATAGTGATATTAAGAAGAAAAAAGCTGAAATAGAAGAAGCTAAGTTTGAACTTGATCAAGCTGAAAATAAATATGATTTGGAAAGAGCGGCAGTACTTAGACATGGTGAAATTCCAAGACTTGAAAAAGAGTTGGAAGAGTTAAATAATACAGAGAAAAATAAAATATTAAGTGATACTGTTACTAGTGATGATATAGCAGGTGTTATTGCGAAATGGACTAATATTCCAGTTGCGAAACTTGTAAGTAGTGAAAAAGAAAAACTTTTATCATTAGATGAAAACATGAAAAAACGTGTCATGGGTCAAGATAAAGCTATAAAACTTGTAAGTGATGCTATTATTAAGTCACGTGCTGGTATAAAAGATCCTAATAGACCAATTGTGTCATTTATGTTTTTAGGACCTACTGGTGTTGGTAAAACAGAAATAGCTAGAACTTTAGCTTATGAGTTATTTGATGATGAGTCTCATATGATTAGAATTGATATGAGTGAATATATGGAGAAGTTTAGTGTGTCTAGATTAATTGGTTCTCCTCCAGGATATGTTGGATATGAAGAAGGTGGACAATTAACAGAAGCTGTTAGACGTAATCCATATAGTATAGTTTTATTTGATGAAATTGAAAAAGCTCATCCAGAAGTTTTAAACTTACTTTTACAAGTACTAGATGATGGTAGAATTACTGATTCTAATGGTCGTACAGTTGACTTTAAAAATACAATTATTATAATGACATCTAATTTAGGTAGTGAACATATTTTAAATGGAGATTCTTCTAAAGTGATGGATGAAGTTAGAAGTTATTTTAGACCAGAGTTCATTAACAGAATTGATGAAATCATTGTATTTGATCCATTGTCAAAAGAAGCAATTAACTCTATACTTGATAAAATACTTACGGATATTGAAAAACGTTTAAGTGATGTTAATATAAAAATAGCTTTAAGTGATAAAGCAAGAAGTCAATTAATAGAAGAAGGTTATGATATTAATTATGGAGCTAGACCTTTAAAAAGATTAGTAAGTCGTACTATTGAGACGCTGCTTGCTAGAATGATAATTGAGGGTAAAGTCAAACCTAATAATACAGTTTTTGTTGATTATAAAAATGATCAATATGTTCTTCAAACAGAGGATAAGTAATTATCCTTCTTTTTTTGTGCAAAATTGTATTTTTGTATGTTATAACCCGACTTTTTCAGTTGCTAAGACAAAAAATCATCGTTTTACCCAG
>CAVAJX010000035.1:0-2917 GCA_963589235.1 bacterium
GTATATAAGAGAGGAGAATATGGAAGAGTTACTAAATTATGAAGGTTTAGTATATAGTATTATTCAAAGATATACAAATTATTTTGATAGAGATGATTTGTATCAAGTAGGAATGATTGGACTAATTAATGCGTATCATAATTTTGATAGTAGTCAAGATACTAAGTTTTCGACTTATGCATATTATTATGTACTTGGTGAAGTTAAAAAATATGTAAGAGAATCGGGACTTGTTAAAGTATCGGGAGATTTAATTAAACTTAATCAAAGTATTGAAAAAGTTAGAGAACATATGAGTCAAAAACTTGGTAGAGAACCAAGTACTACGGAGATTTCTTTATTTTTAGAAGTTGATGAAGAAAAGATAGAAGAAGCTAGAGTCGCGGCTTTAGATGTTAAAAGTTTAGATTATAGTTTTGATGATGAAAATGTTGAACTTTATAATTCTGTTGCTTCATATGATAGAGATACAGATCCTAGAGTTTTAGATTTAAAAAGAGAAATTTCAAAATTATCTAAGGATGAAAAACATTTAATTTTAGCAAGATACTTTAATGATATGACACAAAGTGAAGCTAGTCGTGAACTAGGTATTAGTCAAGTACAAGTTTCTAGAAAAGAAGGAAAAATTTTGGAAAAATTAAGATGTAACTTATAGACTTAAGAGAAATCTTGAGTTTTTTTTGTATTAATTTTAAATTACTGGTAAAAATATTACTGGTGAAGAATATGGATAAAAAAAGTTATAAAAAAATTGCTGATATGCATAAAGCAGAAGAAAACAGAGTAGGAAATGCAATTACAGCTTTTGTTGTTGGTGGTTCTGTTGGCTTAATTGGTGAGGCAATAATTGAAGGGCTATGTTGTATTTCTCATATATCTAGAACTGATGCTTCTACGTATATGATTATCATTATGATCTTTGTAGCGAGTTTATCTACAGCTTTAGGTTTTTTTGATAAGTTAGTTACAAAATTTAAAGCTGGATTACTAATACCTATTACAGGATTTGCTCATTCTATGACTAGTGCTGCACTTGATTATAGAAAAGAAGGTCCAATATATGGACTGGGTTCTAATATATTTAAATTAGCTGGATCAGTTATTTTATATGGAATAGTTTCAGCTTGGTTTTTTGGAATGATTAGATTTCTTATAGGAGGTGGATCATGACATTTAAATATGAAAATGTTTATATAAAAGAAACGTCTACTGTTGCTGGACCATATGAGAAAAAAGGACCTTTAAGAAAATATTTTGATAAGACTTATAATGATTTATATTTTGGGGAAGTTTCTTGGGAAAAGGCAGAAATAAAATTAGTTAAAGATTGTTTGAGTTTAATGGTAAAAAAGTCTGGAGTATTAAAAAAGGAGTTTGACTTGGTACTAGCAGGTGATTTGCTTAATCAAATTACAGCTTCTACTTATGGAACAGTTGATTATGGAAAAGGTTTTATAGGTGTTTATGGAGCTTGTAGTAGTAGTGTTTTAGAAATGATAATAGCTTCTAATTTTATAGAGAGTAAACAGGCTAATAATGCTTTATGTGTTGTATCTTCTCATAATATGAGTAGTGAAAAACAATTTAGAAATCCTACTGAATATGGTGCACCTAAACCTAGAAGTGCAACTTTTACAGCAACAGGAGCTGCTTCTATATTACTTACAAATGAAAAGAGCGAGGTACGAGTAGAATCAGCTACATTAGGAAGAATAATTGATATGGAAGAAAATGATCCTAATGACATGGGTAGAGTAATGGCACCTAGTGCAATTGATACTTTAAAAAGACATTTTGAAGAAACTGGTAGAGATCCAGATTATTATGATTTAATTTTAACTGGTGACTTAGGACGTTATGGTAAAGATATTGTTAAAGACTATATGCTTACTAAAGAGAATTTAGATTTAAATGATAATTATAATGACTGTGGAGTTTTGTTGTATGATTTAGAAAATCAAAAAGAGGTTTTAGCGGGTGGCTCTGGTCCTGTTTGTAGTGCTCTTGTTAATTATGGATATGTTTATAATCAATTGAAGAGAAAAAAAATAAAACGTGTTTTATTAGTTGCAACTGGGGCTTTATTTTCTCCAACACTTTTGTATCAAAAAGAAAATATTAATTCTATTGCTCACGCTATTAGTTTGGAGGTGGTGTAGTTGTTACTTATTAATTCATTTCTATTTTGTGGATTTATTTGTATGATTTCACAGATTATTCTGGATAATAGTAAATTGACACCTGGACATATTACAAGTATTTTGGTAGTATTTGGCGCATTCTTAGACTGCTTTAGTTGGTACGATAGTATAATTAAAGTAGTTGGTGGTGGTGCTTTAGTTCCAATTACTAGTTTTGGTCATTCTTTAATTCATGGTGCTTTAGCTAAAGCTAATAGTCAAGGACTAGTTGGTATTTTAATGGGAATGTTTGATTTAACGGCTACTGGTATTACTTCGGCTATTATATTTTCATTTATATTTGCTCTTATTTTTAAACCAAGAGATTAATTGTTTTAGTGAATAGTTATCTCTTTTTTTGTTTTTGTTTACGAAAAAATATGATATTATATTATTAGATAATAAAGTAGGTGAATTGAATGCGATGCAATAGATGTGGTTCTGAAAATAAAGATGGTAGTGTATTTTGTTCTTTTTGTGGTGGAAAGATTGCTACTGGTAATACGAGTTCTACTGTAAGTAAACCAAATAATACTAGCAAAAAAGGTAATGATGGTTTTACTGATGTTTTTATTGATAAATCTGTAAACTTAAATGATTCTACTACAAGTTGTAATAATATTGGTAATAGTTCTAGTGTTCAAAGTAATAATAATACTGTTTCAAATGGTACACTTAATAATTCTAATAATTTTTCTAATTCTAATTATCAAAATACTAGTATTTCAAATAAT
>CAVAJX010000036.1:0-8193 GCA_963589235.1 bacterium
TATTTACAACAAAAAATAGACATTTTTAAACTTTGTAACTGAAAAAGTCGGGAAGTTAAATGGTTCTCTATGGATGAATTAAAACACATGGTAGAAACAAAAGAATTAAATGAAAATCAAATATCTTGTTTCATTAAAGTTTGCAATTATTTAGAAAAAAATAAGTAAAACTATTCGTTCTTTGTTATAATAAAAATGAGGAGACTTAAACATGGAAAAAGCAAAAGTATATTTTACAAAAAATTTAACTAGTGAAAGTTTAATAAAATTATATGAAAAAGCTAATTGTCATTTAGAAGGAAAAGCAGCTGTAAAAGTTCATTCTGGTGAAGAAGGTAATCAAAACTTTCTTCATCCAGAATATTTTAAAGATATGATCGACTATGTAAAAGGAACTGTAGTAGAGTGTAATACTGCTTATGATGGAGCTAGAAATACAACAGAAAAACATGAAAAATTATTAGAGGATCATGGTTGGACTAAATATTTTAATGTTGACTTATTAGATGCCGAAGGACCAGATTTAGTATTGCCTATTCCAAATGGTAAGAAAATTAAAGAAAACCATGTAGGTAAAAATATTAAGAATTATGATTCAATGTTAGTTTTATCTCATTTTAAAGGTCATCCCATGGGTGGCTACGGTGGAGCTTTAAAACAATTATCAATTGGCTGTGCTTCATCTTATGGAAAAGCTTATATTCATGGAGTAGGTGTGCCAGAAAATTTATGGACAGCAGATCATGATAGTTTCTTAGAGTCAATGGCTGATGCAGCTTCATCTGTAGTAAAATTATTCAATAATAAAATTGTCTACATAAACGTACTAGCAAACATGTCAGTAGACTGTGACTGCTGTAGCGTAGCTGAAGATCCTTGTATGAAAGACATTGGTATTGTCCTATCAACTGACCCTGTTGCAATAGACCAAGCTTGTCTAGATATGGTATATAACAGCAGTGATCCAGGTAAAGATCATTTAATAGAACGTATTGAGTCAAGAAATGGACATCATACAATAGATGCTGCTAAGGACTTAGGTATTGGTACAACAGATTATGAACTTATTAATATAGATTAATGTAATATATACACTAATTAATAAGTAAATTTAAACAAACAAAAAGAGCATGAATAATTCATGTTCTTTTCATTTTAATATAAATTATCTGGTATTAACTTATCTAAATAACGAATCATATCTTCTGCTGTATATTGATTAGGCTTTCTAATACACATAGAACATACATTTATAACAGCATTAACATAAAATGTAGTTATAACTTCTATTGGGATATCACTATTATATTCTTGTTCACTTTCGATATGACCCTTTACATCTTTCATAATGGTATCTCTAATCATATCATAAGCAACACTATTATTATTATTTTTAAGAATAGAAGAGTAAATAGAAATGTTTTCATTAACATGTTCGAATAGTAATTCAATTGTTTTTAAATAAAACTCTTTTGAATTAGAAATATTTGTATTAGTTTTTAATTTACTTATTAAAGAATCTTCCAAATCTTTCATCAACGCATATAAAAGTTCATACTTATCATTAAAATGATCATAAAATGTAGATCTATTAGTTAAAGCCACCTTACAGATATCGGACACTTTTATCTCTTCAAATGGTTTATCCTTCATCATCATAATTAAACCATCATATAAACTCTTTTTAGTTTTTATTACTCTTAAATCTTCCTTTTTATCCATTTTCCATCACCTACTTAACATTATATACCTAATACGCCATTTGTAAAGATAAACTACACAAAGTTGTATAAATGCACTACTTTTGACGTACAAGTGTTGGATATCGACCAAAAAAATACAAAAAATAATGGAAATTATTAAAATAATGAATACAATTAATTATGCAAAGAGGGAGGAATAACAATGAAAAGAATAGCGGATAAAATAACAAACAATGGTATTTTAATCCTTATAGTAAGTTTTATTCTTTTAATAGTTTCCGTATTCGGTTATATAAACACCAGAGTAAATTATGACATTTTAGTATACTTACCAGATAGTATTGAAACTATTAAAGGTGAAAACATACTAACTGATGATTTTGGCTTAGGTTCATATGCCTTTGTCATGGTAGATAACAAATCATCAAACTATATCCTTAATTTAGAGGATAAAATAAAAGACATTAAAAATGTCAACGCTGTATACAGTGTAGCAGACGTAATTGATACAACAATTCCTTACGACATGTTACCAGACGAGGTAAAAGATAAACTATATTCTGATAACGAAACAATAATATTTGTTACCTTTGATGGCTCAACATCTGAAGATTCAACCATAACAGCCGTAAGAGAATTACGCGAAACTGTAAATGATGCAACAAGAGTTAGCAGCATGACAGCGATGGTAATTGATACAATGGATTTATCAAATCAAGAAATTGTAGCTTATGTAGCTATTGCCGTATTATTCTGTTTAATAATTCTATTACTAACAACAGATTCATACATCATACCATTCTTACTATTAGGTAACATTGGTATCGCTATAATCTACAACATGGGAAGTAACTACTTCCTAGGAGATATAAGTTATATTACAAAATCAATTTCTGCAGTATTACAACTTGGTGTAACAACAGACTTCTCAATTTTCTTATATCACAAATATGAAGATTCCAAAAAGAAAATCAAAGATAAGAAAAAAGCTATGTCTGATGCCATAGTTCAAACATTTAAATCAATATTAGGTTCATCATTAACTACATTCGCTGGTTTCCTAGCACTATGTACAATGGACTTATTATTAGGTAAAGATATCGGAATAGTTATGGCAAAAGGTGTTCTATTCGGACTATTAACTGTTGTAACAATATTCCCAGCATTCTTACTTATTTTTGATAAACAAATCGATAAAACAAAACACAAAATATTATTACCAGAATTTAAAAAATTACCAAAATTCATTATATCAAAGTCTAAAGCAATTTTAATTATATTCATCATCTTAATGATACCTGCATATTATGGAAACAGTCATTATGATGTATATTACAAACTAGATGATTCCCTACCAAAAGACTTAGCGTTTAATGTAGCTAATTCTGATTTGGCTAAAAAGTTTAACATTACATCTCCAGAAATAATTATTTTAGATAAAGATGTATCAAGTAGTGAAGTAGAAGAGTTAACTGATGAGTTAAAGAATGTAAAAGGAATAGACCTAGTATTAGCACCAAGTGAAATAATCAATAATGGATTAGAAACAATATTACCAGATGAATTACAAGATTTATTTAATAATGATAAATATCAATTAGTCTTAACTAATTCAACATATGAAATAGCATCAGATAAATTAAATGATCAAATAACTACAATAAATAAAATTGTTCATAAATATGATAAGAAAGCTATCGTAGCTGGTGAAGGTGCTTTAATGAAAGACCTTATAAGTATAGCCGACCATGACTTTAAAATGGTTAATTATACATCATTAGCTGTAATATTTGTAATCATGGTATTAGTATTAAAATCATTAAGTTTACCAATAATTTTAAGTTTAGTAATTGAGTTTGCCATTTTCGTAAATATGTCAATTGCATACTATACCGGTACATCTCTACCATTTATAGCATCAATTGTCGTTGGTACAATTCAGTTAGGAGCAACAATTGATTATGCCATTCTTATGTCAACAACATACATTGAAAAAAGACAAAAGAGTGCCGATAAGAAGAAATGTATGGAAGAAACATTACAATTTACAATACCATCAATTATAACTTCAGCTTTATGTTTCTTTGCCGCAACATCAAGCGTTGGTTTCTATACAAAAATAGATATGATCGGTTCAATTTGTAACTTATTAGCACGTGGATCATTAATCAGTATGGTATCTGTAATATTCATTTTACCAACATTATTAATGATGTTTGATAAGATAGTATTAAAAAATAAAAATGCCAAGAAAGAGGGAGTTTAAAATGAAAAATTTAAATAAAGTTATATCAGGTGTTTTAATATCAAGTTTATTATTTACACCAGTATCAACATTAGCTTTAACTAAAGAAGAAACAGTTTATACAAATTTAAACTATGACGGAACAGTTGAAAAAACAATTGTAAATAATCATATTTCTGACTTAGATAAAGGTAAAGTAACTGATGATACTGAACTAAAAAAATTATTAAATATTAATGGAAAAGAAACTTATACTGAAAATAATGGTATCATTACTTGGAACGCTAAAGGAAAAGATATTTATTATCAAGGTACAACAGATAAAGAATTACCTATTACAGTAGATGCTAAATACTATTTAGATGGTAAAGAAATGAAAGCTAAAAAATTAGTAGGTAAAAAAGGTAAAGTTACTATTAAATTAAGTTTAAAAAACAATGCTTATGATACAAGAACTGGTTTATATACTCCATTTGTAGTAACAGTTGGAACATCTCTAAGTAATAAAACAAACTCAAATATTACTATTACTAATGGTAAAGTTACTAGTACTGGTAATAAGAGTATGGTAGTAGCCCTAGCTGCTCCTGGATTATATGAAAGTTTAGGTACTGATGAATTAAAAGGTTTAGACAGTGTAGAAATATCATTTGATACTACAAGTTTCAGTTTAAATAATATCTATTTAATTTCCTCTCCAAAACTATTATCAGAAACTGATATGAATATCTTTAATAAAATGGATACACTAAATAACTCTTTAAATACTTTACAAACTAGTATGGATAAAGTAGTAGCCGGCGCAAATGAATTAAAAGAAGGTACTAAAGAGGTTTCATCAGGAGCAACAACTCTAAGTTCAAAGCTAGAAGAAGCTCAAACAGGTATTGAAAAACTAGAATCAGGTTCTGTTGAATTAACAACAGGTCTAAAACAAATAATAGAAAGTTTAACCTCAGCAAAAGAACAATTAGAGAAAACTCAAACTAGCACAGAAACAATTGAACAAATGAAACAATTACAAGAATTACAAGTTTCTAATAATAAAATGATAGCAAAAATCAAATCACAATATGGTAATGATGAAGAAAAAATCAATAACGCTAAAAAAGCAGCTGTAGAATGTAATCTACAAACTGCAGAAAATGAAGTTACACTAGCAACTTGTTTAATGAGTAAAGGGCTTACATTAAAACAAATAGAAAGCTTACCTTACTTAATTTTACTAGAAAATAATACTGAAGCAATTAAAACATTGTCTACAAAAATATCAGAAACATCAGCAACAATAAATACAATGTTAACTCAATTAGAAGAAGCTTTAAAACAAGCAGAATCAGGATCAGAAACATTAAATACAGGATTAGAAACATTAAAAAAAGGTGTAGCCCAATTATCAGCTGGTGCTAAACAATTATCTACTGGTACAGTTGAAGTATTTAATGGTACCGAAAGCTTAGCTTCAGGTCTTGATCAATTAAATAAAGAAGGAATAAACAAATTATCATCATACGGAAAAACAGTAAATAATTATTCTAATAAATTAAAAACTTTAGTAAGATTATCAAAAAATTATAATGGATATAGTTCAAACAGTTCAAGTAATTCAACATTCATTTATAAAATGAAATCTGCTACTAAATAAAAAACACATTAAAGTAAACATTCAAATATGTTTACTTTTTCTTTTGTAAATATGGTATTATATAGTAAATGCAACTTAAAGTTTACAAATTTCCAAGTAAAGTTGGTAGAATGCAACCGATAATTATCGTACTATTAGTAGCGAAAGAGGTGAAAATATGAAGTTTGGTGATAAACTCATAAAGCTAAGAAAAAAGCATGGCTTATCTCAAGAAGATTTGGCCGCAAAATTAAATGTATCTAGACAGTCAGTATCCAAATGGGAAAGTAATAATACTTATCCTGAAACTGATAAAATTGTCCAAATATGCAACATATTTAATTGTAGTATGGATGATTTAATTAACGATAAGATTACAGAAATAGATGAAGTAGAGCGTAAAGAAAAGAACAATTTAAATATTGCTCTAGACTCACTATTAGATTTTCTTACTAAGACAATTAATATGTTTTCTCGTATGAAAGCATCAAGTATTATAAAATGTATCTTTGAACAATTAATAATAGCGTTTGTTTTATGGATATTAGGAAATATTGTATCAAGTATAATACCAAATGTAATTTGTAAAACATTTAATTTTATACTAACAAACACTACTTATTATACTGTATACGAAATAATTAAAGGCCTAGTTCTTACAGTCTGGCTAATTCTATCAATGATAGTCATAATACATACCTTTAAATTACGTTATTTAAATTATTATGAAGAAATATTAGTAGAAGAAAATAAAAAAGTTGAACCTAAAAAAGTAGAAACTAATAAAGAGTTCAAAGAAAAAGCCAATGAAAAAATAGTTTCTAATAAAGAACCTAAAATCGTCTTAAGAGATCCAAATAAAGAACCATATGCCTTCCTTAGAATACTATCAAAAATAATAATATTTGCTTTTAAATTATTTATAGGTTTTGTTGGATTAATTTTAGTATTTACCTTAATACTAGCCCTAGTAGGTTTAGTAATTAGTATATCTCTAACATTCTACTCCAAAATATTCGCCGGAGCAACAATTAGTATGATAGGTGTTGTAGCCGCTATAATAATTTTCCTTATCTTAATAATTTATTACATCATAAATAAAAAAATAAAGAAAGAAGTACCAGCTTTAATAATCCTTGGCTCAATAATTTTAACAGGAATTGGTATCGGAATAAGTGTACTCGGTTTTAAAAATATAAAAGTCGTAGATTATACTGAAAAAGACATTAAAGAAAATGCAATTAATTTAAAATATAAAGATAACATGTTAGTTACAAGTTTTTATCCACATAATTATGAAATAGTAATAGATAATACTATGAATTTAAATGATATAAAAATAATCTATAAAACACCAAAGTATTTTAATATTACTTATGATGTATACTATGATTTTGATATGAGAGAATATTATGTATATTTGGATAACTCTGGTAATCAAATTGAACAAATACAAGAGTTCATTAATGACTTAAAAAATAATACTATTAAAAACTATGCAACCGAAGAATTTAAAAATAGTATGAAAGTTTATGCTAATGATGAAACTATAAAGAAATTAATGACTAATTTTTCAAAAATGTATCTATATGATCAAGAAACAACTGAATCAGGATACAGAATTTCAAATGTTGAAAGTCGTATAGTTGAAGATGAAGGAGACTGTTCTGCACATTACAACGCCCAAACAGATACTGTTATTTGTCCAAGCTGGTGTGAAGCTAAAAAGTCCAAAGAAGAAACAGCTCGTGGCACTATTATAAAATATAGTTGTGACCTAGATGACTAAATCAAAGTCTCACAAATAAACATTACTAAAACTCCAAGCAGAAAAGATAATATAGTATCTTTTCTCTTTTTATATGCCAAGGAATTAGGTAAAAGTTCATATACACTTATATGTATCATAATTCCAGCCGTAATACCAAGTATTAAAGAAAGAACAAAATTATTTACATATCTAGCAATAAATAAATAGGCAAGTACAGCTCCCAGTAATTCCGAAAATCCAGAAAGCAATGTATACCAAAAACTTCTTTTATAACTACCAGTCGCAAAATATATTGGAACAGCTATTGAAATGCCTTCCGGAATATTATGTAACGCTATCGCAATAGATAAAGTAATACCAAGCTTAACATTACTACTAGTTGAAATAAAAGTAGTAATGCCTTCCGGAATATTATGCAAACAAAGAGCAATTATTGAGATAAGACCCAATTTATAAAGTTTATTACTAGTAAAACGTTCTTCAATTTTTTGATCAATAAAAGAAGAAAATAAAATACCCAAAACAACAAATATAAATACAATAATAAAAATAAATATATAACTATATTTAAAAGAGAATAGAGAAACCGACTCTGGAATTAAAGAAGATAAAGAAATCATTAACATAACCCCAGCTGAAAAAGCCAAAGACTTACTAATAACACTTTCTCTAGTCTTATTTAAATAACACGGAATAATACCAAGTAAAGTACTAAATCCCGCTAAAGTTGTCACCAAAAAACTAAAAACAATATTTTCCATAGTAATTTATATACTAAAGAAAGGAAAAATATGCTATAACCCGACTTTTTCAGTTGCTAAGACAAAAAATCATCGTTTTACCCAGTATT
>CAVAJX010000037.1:0-9467 GCA_963589235.1 bacterium
AAAATCTTAATCACTTTTTTGTATGCCTACTATACTAGGCTGTGAATAGTAACTGTAAAGTAAGTCCTTTTTTTCTTTTGTTTATTGAATCTTTCATTGTATTGGGCTTATAATATATGGTGATAAGGTGGGTGACGCAAATATGGCAAAAAGAAAATCTTCTAGTACAGTTAAAAAGACTAAAAGAAGACTTGTTGTTTTTGGACTAGGATCTTTAGCCATTATTATCGTAACTACTTTTACAATTGGACACTACTGGGTTGAAATATATGATAAATATCGTGAAAAAAATGAATTAGATGAAAAACTAGCAAGTCTAAAAGAAAAGGAAGAAGAGTTACGAGTAGATGTTAATAAGTTACAAGATCCTGATTATATTGCTAGATATGCTAGAGAAAAATATTTATATTCAAAAGATGGGGAATTTATTATTAAAATACCGGAAAAATAAATTCTTTTTTCATTTGTACTTGTGATATAATATCATTGTTTGTTATGGAGGAATTATGATTAGTATTGAGGATAATTTTAAATTTAATACTGGTGATGTTATAGTTATTGGATGTTCAGCTGGACCTGATTCAATGGCCTTAGTTGATATGTTATTAAAAATACGAGAAAAATACAGTCTTTCATTAATCGTTGCACATGTTAATCATAACGTTAGAGTAGAAAGTATTGATGAGGCATTATATATAAAAGAATATTGTGTTAAGAATTCAATATTATTTGAGACTATGACTATTGAAAAATATGGTGATGATAATTTTGAAAATGAAGCTCGTAATATTAGATATAACTTTTTTGAAAATGTAGTTTATAAATATGGAGCTAATTATTTAATGACAGCACATCATGGAGATGACTTAGTTGAAACTATAATGATGAGAATTGTTAGAGGATCTAATTTAAAAGGATATTCTGGTTTTAAGATGATAGTTGATATGACTGATTATAAAATAGTTAGACCGTTGATTTATTATACAAAAAAAGAATTAGAAGAATATGATGAGATGAATAATGTTAAATACTTTGTTGATAAATCTAATTCTTCAGATAAATATACTAGAAATAGATATAGAAAATATTTATTACCATTTTTGAAAAGTGAAGAAGAAAACGTTCATTTAAAGTTCTTACGTTTTAGTGATAATTTGTCTGCAGCTTGTAATTTTATTAATAAAGAAAGAGATAAGGCTTTGAGAAGAGTTTTATTAGCAGATGCATTAGTTATTGATAAATTTATATTAGAAGATCCTTATATTCAAAGAGAAATTCTGTATTATTTACTTAGTGAGTTTTATCAAGATGATTTGATACTTGTTGGAGACAAACATATAGATTTAATATTAGATTTAATATATAGTAAGAGAGCTAACAGTTTTGTTAATTTACCAAATGATGTTATTGCTAATAAGTGTTATAATATGTTAGAATTAAAGCGTGACGTTTTTGAAATAACTAACTATGAAATTGAATTTGATGAATATGCAACATTACCTAATGGACATGTTATTGAAAGAGTTTTAGATACTTCTGATAATAGTAATAGTATTTGTAGACTTGATAGTTCAGAAATTACTTTACCATTAATCGTTAGAACTAGAAGACTTGGTGATAAAATGGCTGTTAAAGGTATGGATGGTACTAAGAAAATTAAAGATATATTCATTGATAGTAAGATTAATTTAACAGAAAGAGATTCATGGCCAATAGTTGTTGATTCAAAAGGTAGAGTAGTATGGATACCTGGTGTTAAAAAATCTAAATTTGATAAGAAAAAAGTAGATAGTTATGATATAATATTAAAATATAGTTAAGGAGGAATATTGTGAATATTGATAAGAAAACTGTAAAAAGAAGCTTGTTACCATATTTACTTTTTGCATTAGTTGTACTTGGAATGTTCTTTTTCATGAATATTGCTAATAAAAAAGTAGATGTATTAACGTATAATGAGTTTATTGAAAAATTAGATAATAAGGAAATAACTAAGTTAGAGTTAGTTGCTAGAACTAATGGTTATACATATGAAGCAAGAGGAAAGTTAAAAGATTATGCTGAAAATGAGACTTTCTTTGCTAGATTACCTTTAAGTGAAGAGGTAATGAAAAAGATAGTTGAAGCTAGTGATAATCAAAATATTGAATTAAATGTTGAACCAGATCCTGATTCTTCATCATTACTTTTAATTGTTGTTAATGTTTTACCAATATTATTACTAGTAGGTATTGCTTTTTGGTTCTTAAATAGACAATTAGCAGGAAATAAGAGTTCATTAGATTTTGGTAAGAGTAAAGCTCGTTTAAGTAGTGATAATAATAAAGTTACTTTTAAAGATGTAGCTGGTTTAAAAGAGGAAAAAGAAGAAGTTAAAGAAATTATTGATTTCTTAAAGAATCCAAAGAAATTTCAAAGTTTAGGAGCTAGAATTCCTAAGGGTATATTATTATTTGGCCCTCCAGGAACAGGTAAAACTTTACTTGCTAAGGCTGTTGCAGGAGAGGCAAATGTTCCATTCTACTTCATTTCTGGATCTGACTTTGTTGAGTTATTCGTTGGTGTTGGTGCTAGTCGTGTTCGTGATATGTTCCAACAAGCAAAACGTAATGCTCCATGTTTAATATTTATTGATGAAATAGATGCTGTTGGTCGTCAAAGAGGTACTGGACTTGGTGGTGGACATGATGAAAGAGAACAAACATTAAACCAATTACTTACTGAAATGGATGGTTTTGGTGCTAATGAAGGTATTATAATTATGGCTGCTACTAATAGACCCGATGTTTTAGATCCTGCACTTTTAAGACCAGGTAGATTTGATAGACAAGTTACTGTTAATTTACCTGATGTTAGAGAAAGAGAAGAGATTTTAGCAGTACATGCTAAGAATAAGAAATTAGCCGATGGACTTACATTAGAAAATTTAGCTAAGAGAACTCCTGGTTTTTCTGGAGCTGATTTGGAAAACTTATTAAATGAAGCTGCTTTACTTGCTGTTAGACGTAATAAAGCAAAGATTACAATGAGTGAAATAGATGAGGCTACTGATAGAGTACTAATGGGTCCTGCTAAGACATCACATAAATATAGTGAAGAAGATCGTAAGCTTGTTGCTTATCATGAAGCTGGACATGCTGTTATAGGTTTAAAACTTGATAATGCTAATGATGTTCAAAAAGTAACTATTATTCCTAGAGGTTCAGCTGGTGGATATAATATGATGGTTCCATCTGTTGAAAAATTATGTTCAACTAAAACTGATTTATTAGAAGAAATAACTGGTTTATTAGGTGGACGTACAGCTGAAGAAGTTGTTTTTGGAGAAATTACTACTGGTGCTCATAATGACTTTGAAAAGGCTACTAAAATAGCTCGTGCAATGGTTACTGAATATGGTATGAGTGATTTAGGACCATTACAATTTGAACAAAAAGAAGGTAGTGTTTTCTTAGGAAGAGATTATAATAAGAGTCAACATTTCTCTAATGAAGTAGCAAATGAAATTGATATGGAAATGAGAAAAATCATTAATAACTGTCATGATAAAGCTACTACTATTATTAAAGAAAATAGAGATTTATTAAAATTAATAGCTGATGCATTATTAGAATATGAAACATTAACTAAGGAACAAATTGATTACTTAGTTGAAAATGGAAAGATGCCTGAAGAAGATGAAGAGACTAGTTACGAATCTATGTCAATTACTAAACTTAGAGAAATAGCTAAGGAAAAGGGTATTAAAAACTATTCAAAAATGACTAAAGCAGAATTATTAAAAGAGTTAGATGTTTAAATTTAACTCTTTTTTCTTGAAATTATTTAAATACATATTATAATATCATTATGTTTGTTGGAGGGATATTTTATGAAAAAAGACTTAGCAAGTAAAAATATCAAGAAAATTAGTAAGGGAGCATCTGAATTTAAAACATTTATTTCACGTGGTAATGTTGTTGATATGGCTGTTGGTGTTATCATTGGTAGTGCCTTTGGTAAAATTGTTACTAGTTTAGTAAATGATGTATTGATGCCTATTATTGGTGTTTTCTTAGGTGGACTTGATTTTTCGGATTTAAGTATTAAAGTAGGAGATGCAACTATTAAATATGGTTCTTTTATTCAGACTATAGTTGACTTTTTAATTGTTGCTTTCTGTATATTTATGATAGTTAAATTATTTGAAAGTTTTAAAAAGAAGAAAGAAGAAGAGGCTGAAGAAGCTCCTAAGAAGAGTGATGAAGTTTTATTATTAGAGGAAATTAGAGATTTATTAAAGAAAAAGTAAAGGTATGGGATATATATGCAAGGTTGGTATATAGGTGATATATTTATTAAAAATAAAATTGCGATGGCGCCAATGGCTGGAATATCTAATCCTTCTTATATGAAGATATTAGAAGAGTTTGATGTTGGATATGCAGTTACAGAATTAATTAGTTCTGAGGCTATTGTTAGGGATAATAAAAAAACATTTGATATGTTAAAAGGTATTGATACTTTGAAAATACCGGTTGCAGTTCAAATGTTTGGTTCTAATCCTGAGACAATGGCTAAGGCTGCTAAAATAATAACAGATTTATATGATAATGTTTTTATTGATATTAATATGGGATGTCCTGTTCCTAAAGTTGCAGTTAAATCTGGTGCTGGTTCATCTTTATTAAGAGATCCTGATAAAATATATGAAATAGTTAATAAAGTAGTTGCTAGTGTTTCAGTACCTGTTACTGTTAAGATTAGATCTGGATGGGATAGTAATAGTATTAATGCACCTTTAGTGTCTCAGGTAATTGAAAAAGCTGGAGCTAAGGCTATTTGTATTCATGCTAGAACTCGTAGTCAAGGTTATTCTGGTAAAGCAGACTGGAATATTATAAAAGAAGTAAAAAATAGTGTTTCTATTCCTGTTATTGGTAATGGTGATATTAAAAAGCCAGAGGATGCTAAGAGAATGTTAGATGAAACTGGCTGTGATGCTGTTATGATAGGTAGAGGGTTACTTGGTAATCCTTGGTTAATTAGAGATAGCATTGCTTATTTAGATGGTAGAGAAATAACTGGTGTAACTGATATCGAAAAAGTAGATATGGCACTTAAACATTTGAAATATTTAACCAATTTCAAAGATGAAAAATTAGCTTGTTTAGAGATAAGGAATCATATTTCTTGGTATTTAAGAGGCGTTCCTGGAGCTAGTGATGTTAAAAATAAGGTCTATAAAACTACTAAAGTTTGTGATATAATCAAGATACTTAGTGAGTTTAAGGAGGCGTTATTATATGAAAGCTAAAGGTGAGAAAGCGTTATTTGTACAAAGATTTATTGCGTTTTTACTTGATATTTTTATTTTATCTAGTATAGCGTCACTAATTTCTTATCCATTTTTAGATGCTAAATCTATCGATAAATTAAATAAGAATAGTAGTGAGGTAATAGAAAAATATACTACTGGAGAAATTGATATGGATATTTATGTTGATGAGGTTAAAGGTATAAGTTATCAACTTTCTCAAAAACAAGGTGTTGTATCATTAGTGACTTTGTTTTTAGCTGTTTTATATTTTATAGTTTATCAATACTATAATAATGGACAGACTATTGGTAAGAAATTAATGAAGATAAAAGTTGTTAGTTCTACAGATAAAGAAATAACTATGAATAGTTTTATTTTTAGATCTTTAATTGTTAATTCAATTTTAGTAGATATGATTTCTTTTGCGATTGTTATTTTTGGAAATGAGACAGCATATTTTTATGGAGTTGCAATTTGTGGAATTATCAAGTATACTTTATTATTAATTTGTGGCTTTATGGTTATGTGGAGTAAATCAGGTATGGGATTACATGATAGAATTGCTCATACTACTGTTGTTAAAGCTTAATGAAGGAGGATATTATGAGAGAATTTACTGAACAAGAATTAGTTAGAAGAGCTAAGGCTGAAGAGATTAGAGAAAAAGGTATTGATCCATTTGGTCATAGATTTGATACTAATACTAATTCTAAGGAAATAAATGAAATGTATCAAATGTGTTCTAAGGAAGACTTAGAAGGCAATGAAAAAATTGTTATTGTTGCGGGTAGAATTATGACTAAACGTCGTAAGGGTAGAGCTGGATTTTTCCATATACAAGATAAGTATGGAAAATTACAAATATATATTAGAGAAGATGCCGTTGGTGAAGAAAACTATGACTTATTTAAGAAGTCAGATATTGGTGATATTATAGGTATTGAAGGTACTGTATTTAGAACTGATACTGGTGAACTTAGTGTTAGAGCTAAAAAATATGTTCATTTAGTTAAGGCTTTAAAACCATTACCAGAAAAGTTTCATGGTCTTACTGATATTGAAGAAAGATATAGAAGACGTTATGTTGACTTAATCATGAATGAAGAATCTAAGAAAGTGGCTTTTACTAGACCTAAGATTATTAGATGTATTCAAAACTTTATGGATAATAGAGGATTTACAGAAGTTGAAACACCTATTTTATCTACATTATTAACAGGTGCTAGTGCTAGACCTTTTGTTACACATCATAATGCACAAGATTTAGATATGTATTTAAGAATTGCTTTAGAGTTACCATTAAAGAGATTACTTGTTGGTGGTATGGAAGCAGTTTATGAAATAGGTAGAGTTTTTAGAAATGAAGGAATGGATCCTAAACATAATCCAGAATTCACTTTAATGGAAGCATATTTAGCATATAGTGATTTACAAGGTATGATGGATATGACTGAAGCAATGTTCCAAACAATTGGTAAAGAAGTATTTGGACGTACTACATTTGCTTGGTATGATCATGATATAGATTTATCTGGACCATGGAAGAGAATTAGTATGGTTGATGCTATTAAAGAAAAAACTGGTATTGACTTTAAAAAGGATATGAGTTTAGAAGAGGCTTTAAAACTAGCTGAGGAACATAATATACCAGTTGAAGAACATCAAAAGAGTTTTGGACATATTGTTAACTTATTCTTTGAAAAATATGTAGAAGAAACTTTAATTCAACCTACATTCTTATATGGACATCCAATTGAGATTAGTCCATTAACAAAGAAAAATCCTGATGATCCAAGATTTGTTGATAGATTTGAATTATTTATCGCTGGTAAAGAATTTGCTAATGCGTATACAGAATTGAATGATCCAATTGATCAATTAGAAAGATTTGAAGAACAACTTAAGGAAAGAGACCTTGGTAATGAAGAAGCAAATGATATTGATATGGACTTTGTAGAAGCATTAGAATATGGTATGCCTCCAGCTGGTGGAATTGGTTATGGAATAGATAGACTTTGTATGTTCTTCTTAGAACAAGATTCTATTCGTGATGTATTGTTGTTCCCAACAATGAAACAAAAATAATTTAGGCAATTTTTGATATGACTAAATATTATATTAATATTTAAAAGTCAATCAAAATTGCTTTTTTTTGGTAAAAAAATAGTGTAAATACTTGTAAAATCAAATTTATATAAGTATAATTATAGTGGGAGGTTAATTATGAAAAAACACAATATTTCAAAGCTTGTTCTTTGTATAGTAACTGTTTTAATGCTTATATCATTTTTCTTACCAGATAATGATGTTTGTACTTTAATTAAAACTGCTTTATGGATTGCAGAGTTTGTTTTAATTATTATTGCTTTACGCGATAAAAGTAGTGTACTTAAAATAGTTCTTCTTACTGTGTTAGCACTTATGCTAATGTCTTGGATATTACCAGCTGCTTATTATTCAGAACAGTATATAGATCAAGGACGAGTTCAAATGGGATTTTTTGATTTATTCAATTATCCGGTTACAGCACTTTCTTATTTTGGCTATATTGCATTTTTCGTTTTAGCTATTGGTGGCTTCTACGGAATACTAAATAAGATACCTGCTTATCGTACATTCCTAGATAATTTTGTAGGACGTGTACAAGGACATGAAGTAAGATTCTTTGTAGTTATTATGCTACTAATCGCAGCTTTAGTTTCATTAGGAGGAATGCAAATTCCATTACTTGTATTTTTCCCTATGTTAGTTTCAGTAATTTTATTATTAGGATATGATAAAATTGTTGCAGCTATGATATTAGTTGGTTCTACAGCTGTTGGTTTAATAGGATCTACTTATGCTTATGGTAATACTAATATTATCATGTCTGTATTATCACTTGATATTACTTCTGAGGTAATAGCTAAATTAATAATTTTATTATTAGGTTTAGCATTGTTAGTTTTAAATGTATTATTATATATTAAAAAGACTAATACTGTTACTAAAGTAATTAAGAAGGATTGTAAGAAATCTTCAGTAAAAGTAGTAAAAGCTGAAGTTAAAGAAGTTGAAGTTAAAAAGACAAAGAAGACTGCAACTAAGTCTACTAAAGATAGTAAGGCTAAAACTACTAAAGCTAATGCTTCTAAATCTACTGGTAAAAAGAATACAAAATCTTCTTCAAAGAAAAACATTAAAGCAGCTTTAAAAGATGAAGAAGTTATTGTTGTTAAGGAGTCTGTTGATAGCTCTTCTGATATGAGTAAATATGTTCAAGAGTCTGATAATAGTTATCATACTACTTGGCCATTAGTAACAGCATTTGTTTTATTATTCGTATTAGTTATATTAGCATTCATTCCTTGGTCAAATGGATTTGGAGTTAATTTATTCTCTGATGTAACAAGCAATGTTTTATCTTTTGAAATAGGTGGCTTTGCTATATTCTCTAAGCTTTTTGGTACTATTAATGCATTTGGTTTCTGGACTATAATTGATCTATTATTACCAATGGCATTATTAATACTATTCTTAGCAATCGTTTACAAAGTTAAATTTAATGATATCTTAAAAGGATTTATGGATGGAATTAAGAGAGCATTACCATTAGGATTAATCATAATTTTAATTTATTCTTGTTTAGTAATTGTTACTTATCATCCATTCCAATTAGTAATTTATAAAGCATTACTTTCTGGAATTGATAAATTCAATGTCTTTGGTGCATTATTATCATCATTAGCAGCACTTTTAGCTGGTATATTCAATGTTGATCCTTCATATGCATTCCAAAGTGTACTATTATATTTAACTAGTGTTGTAACTGATTCAGCTAGTTATTCTACAATAGGTGTTATTTTCCAAGCTATGTATGGATTTGGAGTTATCTTTGCTCCTACTAGTTTCATTTTAATGATAGTATTAGAGTACTTAGATATTCCTTATACTTCTTGGATTAAAGCTATTTGGAAATTCTTATTAGAATTATTAGCAGTATTATTAATAGCATTCATTATAGTGTTATTAGTATAGTACTTAGTAATAACAAAGAGGTTCTGATGAGCCTCTTTTTTTGTTTATAAGGAATTTTCTCCTTATAAAGAACAGAAAAGAAGTGGACATTTGTCCTTTATAAGGAATTTTCTCCTTATAAAGAACAGAAAAGAAGTGGACATTTGTCCAC
>CAVAJX010000038.1:0-51108 GCA_963589235.1 bacterium
ATATAGTAATTGTACCAAAAATTTATTGCGAAGAAAATTTACTCTTTTTTACTGACTGATATTGAAAGATTTGACAAACTAAGATATAATATAATAGAGAAAGAATAAAGCGAGGGATGCAAAATGAATACAGAAACAAAAGACGAAGTTGTTTATTTATATTTAGACGACATAATTCCAAACCGTTTTCAACCAAGAGAAGTATTTGACGAAAAAGCACTAAAAGAATTAGCAGTTTCAATTAAAGAACATGGTGTTATTCAGCCAATAATCGTACGTCGTGTAAACGGAAAATATGAAATAATTGCTGGAGAACGTCGTTATAAAGCATCAGCATTAGCTGGTATGACAAAGATCCCTGCTATTATAAGAGATTTAGATGATAAAGAAAGTTCTAAAGTAGCCTTACTTGAAAACTTACAAAGAAAAAATCTTAATCCAATAGAAGAAGCTAGAACATATCAAAAAATTCTTGAAATAGATCAAATGACTCAAGATGAATTAGCCAAAACAATGGGTAAGAGTCAGTCAGCCGTAGCTAACAAATTAAGACTATTATCATTATCAGATGAAGTTCAAGATTCATTATTGAAAGAACAAATTTCCGAAAGACATGCTAGAGCCTTACTAAATATTTCAGATGCTAAGAAGCAAAAAGAAATGTTAAAAAAAGTAATAAGCAATAAAATGACAGTAAGAACATTGGAAGAGGAGATATCAAAAATGAACGGAACGCCATCAAATGAAAATATTCAGTCTGTAAGAACCACATTAACAAATAATGCTACACCTATAATGCCAACAACAGATATGCCAGAAGATATGTCAAATTATGGAAAAGTAACAATAGCTCCACCAATAGAAAACGGTCCAGCTAGTCAAGAACAAAAGTTTATTAACTATGGTGAAATTGATAAAGAAGCCGTAGAAGAGCCTAAAAATTCATATTATAATCAAGTTGCAGTTCAACCTGTTGATGTAAATACAATAAAAGAACAAGCCATTGATATAACACCAGGAAATGATACACCATCCGCTGACTTAGATAATTTATTAAATATTCAAGCACCAGCTAGTAGCAAATATCCTCAAGTAAAAGCACGTCCAACACAAGATTATATGACACCAGCAGAAGCAATTGTTAAAGGTGATGCCGAAGCTCCTGATGAGTCAATTAAAGATTACTTCCAAATGCCTAATATCAAGGCAACAGACTTTTCACAAGGAGTAAATCAAGCTGCAGCTATGCCAGCTCAACAGTCAATTTCAAGTATCATGAGTAATCCAAACCCAGTTCAAAATACTGGTGCTTATACAACCGAAGAGATTATGGCTAAAATCAGAGACGTAGTAAAAGACATAGAAAGTCATGGTAACAAAATTACTTTTGATGAAATGAATTTTGCAACAGCTTATCAAGTAATCATTAAAGTAGATAAATAAAAGGTAGATAATTCTACTTTTTTTTAACAAAAACATTTAAAAAAGTTCAATTGTTTGATACAATAATTAAGTAAAATTGAAAATGGGTGATTAGATGGGAAAGGTTATATCATTAGTAAATCAAAAAGGTGGAGTAGGAAAAACAACGACAAGTATCAATCTTTCTGCATCACTAGCAGTATTAGGGAAAAATGTTTTATTAATAGATTTAGATCCTCAAGGTAATACAACTACTGGTGTAGGAATAAATAAGGGAGAAATTGAACGTAGTATATATGATGTTTTAATAGACGAATGTACAATAACAGAAGCTATTATCAAAACAAAATATAAAAACTTATATGTTTTACCTGCAACAATAAATTTAGCCGGAATTGATATTGAATTAGTAGAAAAAAGTAAACAAGAAAATGGTTTTCAAAAAGGTGAGCAATTAAAAAGACATATAGAAGGAATTAAAGATAGTTTCGATTATATAATAATAGACTGTCCACCTTCTTTGGGTGTTATAACAACAAATGCATTAACTGCTTCTAACTCAGTTATAATACCAGTACAATGTGAATTCTTTGCTCTAGAAGGAATAACACAGCTATTAAAAACTATTATGTTAGCACAAAAAACATTAAATCCAGACTTAGTAATCGAAGGTGTTTTACTAACTATGTTAGATTCTAGAACAAATCTAGGCTTTGAAGTAGTAGAAGATATCAGAAAATTCTTTAAAGAAAAAGTATACAACACAATAATTCCAAGATTAGTAAGATTAACAGAGGCTCCATCACACGGAGAACCTATAATAGTTTATGATCCAAAAAGTAGAGGATCAGAAGCTTATATAAATTTAGCAAAGGAAGTGATTGCGAGAAATGGAAACAACTAACAACAATAAAAGAAGAGCCTTAGGTAGAGGATTAGAAGAATTATTCTATAATGAGCCAATTGATTACAACAAAGTAGAAGAAAAAATACTAACAGAAACCCCAAAAGATGAAATCAAAATGGTAAAAATAGATGAATTAAGAAGTAATCCATACCAGCCAAGAAAAGTATTTGATGAAACAGCACTTCAAGAATTAGCCGCATCAATTAAAGAACATGGTGTATTTCAACCTATAATAATTAAAAAGAGTATTAAAGGATATGAAATAATAGCAGGTGAGCGAAGAGTAAAGGCCTCAAAATTAGCAGGTTTAGACGAAATACCAGCCATAATTCGTGATTTTTCAGATGACGAAATGATGGAAATTGCTCTACTTGAAAACTTACAAAGAGAAAATTTAAATGCGATAGAAGAAGCAAATGCTTACAAAAAATTACTAGAAACATTAGAATTAACTCAAGAACAACTATCAAATAGACTAGGTAAAAGTAGAAGTCATATTACAAACATGATAGGTCTATTGAACTTACCAGAAGAAGTACAAAAACTACTTAGTAGTAAAGAAATAAGTGCTGGACATGCAAGAATAATAAGCAAACTAGAAAATCAAGAGCAGCAAATAAGTCTTGCTAAAAAAGTAGTAAATGAAGGACTAAGTGTTAGACAACTAGAAGATATTACACATTCTAATGAAAAGTTCTTAAGAGTACACGAAATTAAAAGAAAAACAAAAGAGACAAGTTCAGAATATATGTATTTACAAGAAGAACTATGTGAAAAATTAGGTACAAAAGTAAAAATTAAAACTAATAAAATAGAAATCAGTTTTGTTAACGGAAATGATCTAAATAGACTATTAGAAATAATGAATTTAGAATCAAGGAGGTAATACATGTTAAAACTGACTGAAAATATAGAAGTTGATATAATTAATTTAATTCTTCCTGTAATATATATATTAATAGGAATGGTAATCTACAAAGTCTTAAAAAGAATTATTGATAGAAGTATAAACATAGAAAGAATAACTTTAAAATCACATAAACAAAGAGCAGAAACAATAAAAATGTTAATACTAAATATAATTAAATACATAACAGTAATATTAGTATTATTAGCAATTCTTTCTAACTTTGGAATAAACGTTAAGTCAATTTTAGCAGGATTAGGAATTACAACTGCCATTATTGGTTTAGCCTTCCAAGACTTAGCAAAAGACTTAATAGCAGGTATTTCAATAATTACTGAAAATCAATATGAAGTAGGAGATACCATAGAAGTAGATGGATTCATGGGAGAAGTTGTATTTTTAGGTCTAAAAACAACAAAGATTAGAGACTATAAAGGCGCAACAAAAATAATAGCAAATCACAACATGGATAAAATAATTAATTATAGTCTACATGACTCATTAGCTGTAGTAGATATAGGAACAAGCTATGAAAATACAACAGAAGAAATAGAAAAAGTATTAACTGATTTAGCAACTAATCTAAAAGGAAAAATAAAAGATGCCACTGGTGACATTGAAATTTTAGGAATAAATAGACTTGCAGACTCAGCTGTTGAATATCGAGTTACTGTACCAGTAAAACCTATGAAACAGTTTGCAACCGAAAGATTCTTACGCAAAGAAATTAAAGATGCCTTTGATAAATCAGGAATAAATATCCCATATCCACAAATAGAGGTGCACAATGGAAAATAAAGAATATACAATAGGAACAAAAGTCATCATGAAAAAACAACATCCTTGTGGTGCTAACTCATGGGAAATAACTAGACTAGGTGCCGACATAAAAATAAAATGTCTAAACTGTGGTAGAACAGTATTAATACCTAGAATTGATTTTAATAAAAAAATTAAGAAAATAATTACAGAGGAGGAATAAAATGTTTCAAAAGAAAAAACTCCGCTTAAAGAAATTTTATTTTCATCCAACAACGACCCTAATCCTCTTAACATTTGGCCTAATAATTTTAAGTGCTATATTATCAGGATTAGAAATGCAGGCTACATATAATACAGTAAATATTAATACAAAAGAACTAGAACCAACACTAATAGCTGTTGAAAATATGTTAAGCTTTGATGGAATAAAATATATCATAAGTAGTGCAACAAGAAACTTTATTAGTTTTGCTCCATTAGGTACATTGTTAATATCATTACTTGGTTTAACCATTGCTGAATCAACAGGTATGTTAGAAACTATTACCAGAAGAAAACTAAAAAAGATGCCAAAAAATGCTCTAACATTTATTTTGATCTTTGTAGCAACAATTTCATCATTAATTAACGAAGTTGGCTATGCAATACTAATACCTTTAGCAGCCTTAATATACTTTATGAATGATAGAAATCCAATTCTTGGTATTGTAACAGCATTCGTAGGAGTTGCCTTTGGCTATGGTGTATCAATATTTGTAGGAACAATGGAATCATCCTTAATAGAATATACAAAAAATGCTACACTTTTAGTTGATGATACAGCTCATATAGCCCTAACTTCAAATCTTATCTTTATAATAGCTGCTTCAGTTATACTATCAATAGTAGGAACTATTATTATTGAAAAAATAATAGCGCCAAAGATAGGAAAATATAAAAAAGATGAAGAAATGGCTCAAACAGAAAAATATAGTATTGTTAATACTGAAGAAACACAACAAATTGAATTAGAAAAAGAAAAAAGAGAAAAAACAGGTTTGAAATATGCCTTAATTACAGGAATTGTAGTCCTATTATTATTCATCTGGTCACTAATTCCTAATCTTCCATACTCTGGTTTATTACTAGATATGTCTGAAACAACATACTTAAATCAAGTATTTGGTGAAAATGCCTATTTCCAAAATGCTTTTACCTACTTAGTATCACTTTTATTCTTCCTAACAGGAATTGCCTATGGTATAGGAGCACATACAATAAAAAGTGATTCAAAACTAATAGAAAAAGCAAGTGATAATTTTTCAAAACTGGGTAGTATGTTTATTCTAATGTTTGTTGCCGCTCAATTTATAGCAATATTTAAAAAGACAAATATAGGTACAGTAATAGCTTGCTGGCTAGCAAATGCTTTAGAAATATTAGACTTTACTGGTATTCCTTTAATTATAGTAACTCTAATATTTATAGCCATAGCAAACATATTCTTAACTGGTACCGCAACAAAATGGATGATTTTTGCTCCAATAGTTGTACCAAAATTTTTACAGTCAAACATTTCACCAGAGTTTGCTCAAATAGTAATGCGTGCTGGTGACTCAATGACTAAAGGTTTCACACCAATATTAGCAGCCTTTATTATATATCTAGGCTATCTAAATATATATAACTTAAACAAAAACAAACCATACTCAATTACCAAAGCTATGAAACTAATAACACCATATTTCTTATTAATTTCATTAACCTGGATTTTATTGGTAGTAGGTTGGTACATATCAGGTCTTCCAATAGGACCAGGAGTATATCCAACATTATAGCACCCGTTCGGGTGTTTTTAATTTTTATATTTAAAAAGAAAAACTTATGTTATAATAAGACAAGAAAAGAGGTATTTATATGAGTTTAACAGCTGGAATAGTGGGCCTACCAAATGTAGGAAAATCAACTTTATTTAATGCAATAACTAATCAAAAAATATTAGCTGAAAACTATCCATTCGCAACAATAGAGCCAAATGTTGGAGTAGTAACAGTACCAGATGAAAGAATGGATAAATTAAAAGAAATGTATAATCCAAATAGATTTATACCAACAGCATACGAATTTACAGATATTGCAGGTTTAGTAAAAGGAGCTTCACAAGGAGAAGGTTTAGGTAATAAATTCCTATCTCACATACGTGAAGTAGATGCCATAGTAGAAGTAGTAAGATGTTTTGATGATGGAAAAATAATCCATGTAGAAGGAAATATAGATCCAATTAGAGACATTGAAACAATCAATCTAGAACTAGCTATAGCCGATTTAGATGTCATTAATAATAGATTAGAACGTGTTGCTAAAAAAGCCCGTACTACAAAGAATAAAGATGATTTACTAGAAGTAGAAGTCCTAGAAAAGTGTAAAAAAGCCTTAGAAGAAAATACACCAATAAGACAATTAGGCTTAAATGAAGAAGAAAAGAAAATAATAAAGTCTTATAGCTTTTTAACATTAAAGCCAATAATATATCTTGCTAATATAAAAGAAAGCGAACTTGGTAATCCAGACAACGAATACGTAAAAGTAGTAAAAGATTATGCTGCTAAAGAAAATGCTAAAGTAGTTAGTCTTTGTGCAAAAGTTGAAGAAGAGCTAAGTGAACTATCAAAAGAAGATAAAAAAGAAATGTTAGAAGGACTAGGATTAGATGCATCAGGATTAGATAAATTAATAACCGCAACATATGACATTCTAGGTCTAGCAACATATTTTACTGTCGGAAAAGATGAAGTACGTGCTTGGACATTTAAAAAAGGTATGAATGCCAAACAATGTGCTGGTATAATTCATACAGATTTTGAAAAAGGATTTATCCGTGCTGAAGTAATTTCATATACTGACTTAATTGAACTTGGTAGTGAATTAAAAGTAAAAGAAGCAGGAAAAGCTAGACTAGAAGGAAAAGATTATTTAATGCAAGATGGAGATATCTGCCATTTTAGATTTAATGTATAAAAATTACACCAATTAAAAATAAAGGAAAAAGTATGAAAAAACTAGTAATTTTTGAAACAAATAATAAAGACGGTATTATGAGTAGAAGTAAAAAGTTCTATCCAGATACTTATAGTGAAGAAGATATAAAGCAAGACTTTTTAAAAGTACGTCAAAAAGTAGGTGAAAAATACGGTTTTTCAGGTTTGAAAATACTTCAGCCTGCTCAAAAAGATGTAGAGGCAAATCTTGATTATCCAGATGGAACATATAAAAGAATAGATGATACTTGCTTATTAAAAGAAGATTTATGGTATGAAACAATACCGGCAGATATATTAGTAATCAATTCTAATTATCCAAGTGTCGTTATTGGTCATAGAGCGGCAGACTGTCCAGTAATAATTGCCGAAGATAGAAAAAACCAAGTAGTATCAGTTTCCCACTCTGGAGCCTTACAAATAAACAGAAAAGTTCCAATGTATACCATAACTGCTCTTCAAAAAGAAGCTGGCAGTAATTTAAATGATATTTATGTCTACATTGGTAGTTGTATAAAAAAAGAGTCATATATTTATGACCGTTATCCAAACTGGGCAACAAATACTTCTGTATGGGAAAACTGTATAGAAAAAAAGGATAACTTATATTACATTGACTTAATAACCGCAATAATTAATCAATTAAATATACCTAAAGACCATATTACAATAAGTCCTGTTGATACATATAAAGATCCAGATTACTATTCGCATTTATCAGAAGTAAAAAAAGAATCTAAACCTATAGGTCAAAACTTTGTAGGAGCATTTTATAAAGAACAAGGATAGTATTTTCTACTATCTTTTAAGTTGCAAAAAAAACTTAAATTTGTTATAATATGCTTCTAGCAAAAGAGGTGATACATTAATGGGAAATTTAATTAAAAAAGTAGAAATTTACTCACCAAAAATATTAAGCAGTAAAAAAATATTTACATTATCTGATATACATAAAACAAACAAAAAAGGAACAACGCCCGGACTTGCACATTTAAGTATGATAGAAAAAGAACTAGCTTCAGAAATTGATGATATCGATTTTATACTTATACCTGGTGATATTATAAATGATACTGAAGACTTAGAAGATAATGATTTTAAAAGATTTTTAGCTTTTGAACTAGAAACTTTAACCCAAGGAAAACCAACGTTTATATCATATGGTAATCATGATCAAATGACAAAAGCTGCTTCAAATACTTGGCAAATAAGTTCTAGAAGACAATTAAAAGAAGCTTTAAGTCCTCTTTCTAATGTAACAGTATTAGAAAATTCAGAAGTACAGAACTTTCAAGAAGTATCAATATCCGCTTTTTCACCTGCATATCCTTATTATGAGTTAGAAAAAGAAAGTGAATCAGCTTTTATGACTGAATTTCTAGAAGAAATGGATAATAGTCTTTTTTCATCAGAACAATATAATATTTTATTAACACATGCTCCAAGTTCTATGATTAGCTTGATAAAAAGACGAGTTAATCTTTTAGAAACAAATCCAGATTTAGTAGTATCAGGACATATGCACAATGGACTGATTCCCTTATCTAAAAATGTCGGTCTAATATCTCCATCACATAAATTATTCCCTAAATATGCTCATGGTGTTACAGAAGAAAATGGAACAACATTTGTTATTAATGGAGCAGTAAATACAATGGTAGAGTCACCAACTATAAATAGTTTTTTCAAACCAAGTGCTAATATAATTACATTAAATCCATCTATACAAAAGGTAAAGAAAAAATAATTAAAAGATATAGACAAAATCTCATACATTTGTTATAATACATCCGAGTATTTAAAATACTCCTTGCTGTAATTACAGCCGAATAGTCCAAAAGGAGGTGTAAGAAATGAATAAATATGAAGTTATGTTTATCGTTAGACCTGATATGGAGGAAGCAGAAATTAAAAAGACTGCAGAAGACATGAAAAAGGTTTTAACTGATAATAAGGCTAAACTTTTAGAAGAAAAGCCATTAGGTCAAAAAGAATTAGCTTATGAAATCAATAAATTTAAAACTGGATACTATTACTTATACGTAGTAGAAGCAGATAGTGCAGCTGTAAATGAATTTGATCGTGTTGCTAGAATCAATGAAAGCCTACTTCGTCATTTAGTTGTAAAAGTAGAAGACTAAGAAAAAGAGGTATAATATGAATAAGGTATTTTTAATAGGAAGACTAACAAGAGATCCAGAATTAAGATACACTGGTAACAACACTCCAGTAGCAACATTTTCATTAGCTGTAAATAGACCATTTTCTAACCAAGCAGGTGAAAGAGAAGCAGACTTTATAAACATCGTTGTTTGGAGAAAACAAGCAGAAAATGTTAAGAACTATTTAACACAAGGAAGTCAAGCTGCTATTGAAGGACGTATTCAAGTAAGATCATATGATGACCAATCTGGTCAAAAAAGATATGTTACAGAAGTAATTGCCGATAATGTTGAATTCTTAGGATCAAGATCTTCCACAAATAATTCAAATAATTCATCAGCTAGTAGCAATGAACCAACACCATATGATTTTGGTGATACAAAAGAGCCAAAGGGAACAGATGTAGATAGTAATCCATTTGCAGACTTTGGTGCCAGCATTGAAATAAGTGATGATGAATTACCATTCTAAAAAGGAGGATAAACAATGGCAGAATTTAATCGTAGAAAGAAAAAAGTTTGTATGATGTGCACAAAAAATGCAGTAGTTGATTATAAAGATCCAGAAACTTTAAAAAGATATACAAATGAAAAAGGTAAAATCGTACCAAGACGTGTAACAGGAAACTGTGCATTACATCAAAGATATATTGCTAAACAAATTAAAAGAGCACGTGCAATAGCATTAATGCCTTATACAAGATAATAGTGTACCAGAAATGGTATGCTTTTTTATTAGACAAAATAGGCAAACTATTATATAATATAGTTGACATTTGATAGGAGGCCATATGAGAATTATTGATAAAAGAAGAGAATTAAATAAGGCAATACGAGGAAGTAAAAATGTATTTTTAATGGCCCATAAGGACCTAGACCTAGATGCACTTGGAAGTTGCATTGGACTTAGTACTGTATTAGGTCAAAAAAAGAAAAATTGCTATATAATAATAGATGATAAAAACCATGAATTAGGTGTTGAAAAAGTATTAAGAGAACTAGAAGGTTGTATAAAAATAATTAAAAGTGAAGAAGTAGATAGATATTTATATCCAAAACTATCAAAAAATCTTTTAATTATATTAGATACAAATAAAACTGACTTAGTACAAAGTAAAGACATATTGAAAAAAATAGAAAAAAAGGTTATTATAGACCATCATGACACATCAAAAACAACTATAAAAGGTGCACTTACAATAATTGATAATGAAGTATCAAGTACTTGTGAAATGATAACAGAACTAGTAGAGCATAATGATGTTGAATTAGAACCATATTACGCTACTGTTTTATTATCAGGAATCGTTTTAGATACCAATAACTTCACATTAAAAACAACAGCAGAAACATACTACGCTGCATACTACCTATCAAGTTTAGGTGCCAGTGCTAAAAAAGTACAATATCTTTTAAAACAAGATATAATGGAATACACCGAAAGACAAAAACTATTAGCTGATATTCAAACTATAAACAATAGAATAGCTTTTACAAAAGCTACACCATATACAATATATAGAAGAGAAGACTTAGCTAAAGTTGCCGATACATTACTATTCTTTAATAATATAGAAGCATCATTTGTCATTGGTAAAATTGGTAAAGATACCGTAGGAATTAGTGCCAGAAGCCTGGGTAATTACAACATAAGTAAAATATTAGAAAAACTAGGTGGTGGCGGTGATACATACAATGGAGCTGCTAGATTTGAAAAGACAACTATAAGTAAAGTTGAGCAAATGTTGAAAAAAGAAATACAAGATCAGGAGGGTGAATAGTATGGAAGTAATTTTTATCAAAGATTTAAAAAATCAAGGTAAGAAAGGACAAATTAAAAACGTAAAAGATGGATATGCCCAAAACTTTCTTATCAAAAACGGTTATGCCGTAGCAAAAACTAAAGAAAACTTATCAAAGCTTGAACATGAAAAAGAGAAAAAAGCTGATGAAGATTTAAAAAACAAAAAATTAGCTGAAGAACTAAAAGCAAAACTTGATAAAGAAGTATTAGAATTCAAAGTAAAAACTGGTGAAAACGATAGAGTATTTGGAAGTATCAGTCAAAAACAAATAAAAGATAACCTACAAGAAAAAGGTTACAAAATAGAAAAGAGTCAAATAGATAATAGTAATCAAATATCATCACTTGGCTTTCATAATGTAAACATAAATATATACGGAAATATTAAAGCAACAGTAAAAGTACATCTAGTAAAGTGAGGTGATGCCTAATGGCTAACAAAATAATGCCAAATAACTTAGAAGCAGAAGAGTCAGTCTTAGGAGCATGTTTCTTATCAAAGTATGCCTTACAAAAAGCTACTGAAAGTCTACTACCAGAATCTTTCTATAGTGAAAAAAACGCAAAAATATTTACAGCTATGATGGACTTGGCAGAAGAAAAAACACCAATAGATTTAACAACAATAACAAGCCATTTAAAAAAGAAAAATGAGCTTAATGAAGTTGGTGGAGTAGAATACTTAACAGAAATATTAAACTTTGTACCAACAGCAAGTAACGTTGATTACTATATTCAAAACGTAGAAGAAACAGCTATTTTAAGAAGACTTATAGAAACAGCTAATGATATAGCAACAGAAGGATATAGAACAGATGAAACAGTAAATGAAATATTAGATAGTTCAGAAAAGAAAATACTAAGTATTGTTAAAAATAGAAAATCCAGTGAATTTAGAAGTATTAAAGATGTTTTATTAAAAACCCAGTCTGACTTGGAACGTTTATCAGAAAACAAGAGTGAAATTACTGGTTTAGCAACTGGTTGGTATGACTTAGATAAACTAACAACAGGACTACATCCAAATGAATTCATCATTATAGCAGCAAGACCAGCAATGGGAAAAACAGCTTTTGCACTTAATCTCGCAACACATGCCGCTATGACTCAAGACAAAAGCGTCGCTGTTTTTAACTTAGAAATGAGTGCTGAGCAATTGGCGATGCGTATTCTATCTTCCCTTGGTCAATTAGAAGGCTTCAAACTACGTACCGGTAATTTAATGAATAATGACTGGAAAAGAATAAATGAAGCAGTATCACAATTATCCAATACAAACTTAGTAATTGATGATACACCAGGTATTACAATAGGTGAAATTAGAGCTAAATGTCGTAGACTAGCAAGTAGTGAAAAAGGTTTAAGCCTAGTTATAATCGACTACTTACAACTAATTTCCGGTGGTAAAAACTATGGAGCAAATCGTCAACAAGAAGTATCAGATATTTCACGTAGTTTAAAAACACTTGCTATGGAATTAAATGTTCCAATAATAGCGTTATCACAGTTATCAAGAAGTGTAGAAGGAAGAGAAGATAAGAGACCATTAATGAGTGACTTAAGAGAATCAGGCTCAATCGAGCAAGATGCTGATATTGTAGCTTTCTTATATCGTGATGACTATTACAATAAAGAAGCACGTACAGAAGATAATACAAGTATCAGTGAATTAATAATAGGAAAACATCGTAATGGACCAACCGCAACAATAGAATTACTATTTAAAAAGAATACTTCGACATTCTTAAACTTAAAAAGAGAGAATAAGGAGGCCAACTAGTGAAGAAAAATAAATTATCAATAATTTTATCAATAACATTAGTACTAAGCCTTTTTCTAGTAACTGGTTTTACTCCTAAAAGACTAACGACTCATACCGTTTACCATGTATATTTAAAAGGTGAATCTTTAGGTATTATAAAATCTAAACAAAGTCTTGAAGAGTACATCAATAAAAAGCAGTCAGAAGTAAAGAAAAAATATAATGTAGATAAAGTATATATTCCATCTGATTTGGATATTGTTAAAGAAATAACATATGATAATGATTTAACGTCAGTAGAAAAAATATATAATAAAATCAAAGATATTTCGCCATTTACTATTTCTGGTTATGCCATTACTATAAAAGGATTAGATACAAAAGATGCTTCAACTGGTAAAAAAATAAAAGGTAAAAACCAAGTAATATACGTTCTAGATAAAGAAGTTTTTACAGACGCTGTAGAAAATATTGTAAAATCATTTGTATCAGAAGAGGATTATGAAGCATTTGCAAATGATACACAAAAAGAAATAGATAAAACCGGCAAAATAATAGAGAAAATATATATTGAAAACACCATAACTATAAAACAAAAAAAAATACCTATAGATAAAGAAATATATCAAGATTCAAAAGAATTAAGTAAATACTTATTATTTGGAACAACGTCAGAACAACAAAAATACATAGTTCAACCAGGAGATACGATAGAAGATGTAGCCTTCAACAATAAAATCTCAACAGAAGAATTTTTAATAGCGAACCCTAGTATCAGTAGTGCTAATAGTTTGTTATACTCAGGTCAGGAAGTAACTTTAGGTATTTTAAAACCACAGTTCAATGTTGTAGAATGGGATTATGTAGTTACAGAAGAAGAGAAAAAATTTACTACAGAAACGCGATACGATAATGATAAATACGTAGGATATACAGAAATTGCTCAAAAGGGAGTAAATGGATTAAACAAAGTAAGTAATAAAGTACAAAAGGTTAATGGAGAAATTACTAGCTTGGTTAATGTAGAAACAGAAACTATAAAAGAACCTATAACTGAAATAATTATAAAAGGTGGTAAAAAGTCAAGCTATTATGGATATGGAGCTGTTCTTCCTACCAAAGGAGAATGGGGATGGCCTGCATCATGTTCATCAATTTCATCATCATTTGGATATAGATGGGGAACATTACATGATGGTACCGATATAGCGGGCTGTGGCTATGGATCAAATATATTTGCAGCACAATCAGGTACCGTTGTAGAGTCAAAAAAGAAGACAGGATCATATGCTGGTGGCTATGGTGACAATGGTGAATACATAACAATAGACCATCATAACGGATATTATACTCTATACGCACATTTGTGCCCAGGATGTAGATATGTTAGTGTTGGTGATACAGTGACAAAAGGACAGGTCATTGGTGGCATGGGACAGACAGGAATGGCAACAGGAGTTCATTTACACTTCTCATTATGGCAAGGATATCCATATCGTTCTGGAAGTAGAGCTCTAAATGCTATGAACTATTATTAATGAAATTCAAAGTAATAGCGTCCGGATCTAAAGGAAACAGTACAATTGTATTTACTAATAATACAAAAATAGTAATTGATATGGGAATTTCCTATCTAACTCTAAAAAAGAGTTTAGAAGAGGATTCCCTTTCTTTAGATAATTTTACCGGAATTTTAATAACCCATTGCCACAAAGACCATATAAACGGTCTAGCGTCCCTAATTAAACATACAAGATTAAAAGTATACATTCCAGAAAAAATGTATGATAGTCTAAAAGAAGTAGTAGAAAAAGACTCATGCGTATTTATAGATGATAATTTTTCTATTGGAGACTTAAATATAGAACTAATTCATACATCACATGATGCTCCAGCATCAGTAGGATACATAATTGAAAATAACAAAAAGACACTTGTCTATGTAACAGATACTGGCTATATAAATAGAAAATTCTTAGCCAGAATGACTGAAAAAGACTGTTATATAATAGAAAGTAATCATGATGAAAAAATGTTAATGGATGGACCTTATCCAAGATTTCTAAAAGAGAGAGTAATTAGTGATAAAGGCCATTTATCAAATACCACCACAGCTAAATACCTTCAAAAACTAATTGGAGAGAATACTAAAAATATAGTACTAGCTCACTTAAGTGAAACAAATAACACCGAAGAGTTAGCTTTAACTACTGTAAAAGATGCTTTAAATAATGATAACTTAAATATTATTGTTGCTCATCAACATAATCCTAGTCCTATAATAGAGGTGTAATATGATTAAAATAATTGCGATAGGTAGCATAAAAGAAAAATATTTAAAAGATGCCATTGCTGAATACCAAAAAAGACTTCAAAAATATACAAGTCTTGAAATAGTAGAGTTAAAAGACGAAAGCTTTGATGATATAGACAAAACTCTTAACAAAGAAGCTGAAAAAATAAAGAAGCATATATCAGAAAAAGACTACATAATAACTTTAGAAATTGAAGGAAAACAACTAGACTCAATAGAGTTTTCTAAAAAGTTAGAAAATATTCAATTAGAAACAAGTAATATTACCTTTATCATTGGTGGTAGTTATGGACTAAGTACTGAGATAAAAGAAATGTCTAATTATCATTTATCAATATCAAAAATGACATTTCCACATCAACTATTCAGAGTAATATTATTAGAACAAATATATAGAGCATTTAAAATAAAAAATAACGAAAGTTATCATAAGTAGGGGGAATCATCTATGATAGGAAACAATTGGGATAACATATTAAAAGAAGAATTTGAAAAAGATTACTTCAAAGAACTAATGAAATTTGTTAGCCAAGAATACAAAAATAAAACTATCTATCCTAAACAGAGTGATGTCTTTAATGCCTTTCGTTATACAGATTTTGACAATGTAAAGGTTGTAATCCTTGGTCAAGATCCTTATCATGGACCTAATCAAGCCGAAGGATTATCCTTTTCTGTAAGTAATGAAGTCTTAAAACCACCGTCATTGAAAAACATTTTTAAGGAACTAGAAAGTGATATACAAATACCATTTCCAGAACATAACTCACTTAAATCTTGGGCAAAAGAGGGAGTTCTTCTATTGAATGCAGTCTTAACTGTAGAAGAACATAACCCGACTTCCCATAAAGATCATGGCTGGGAAACATTTACTGATGATATTATAAAAATAATTAATAATAAAAAAACACCAGTAGTGTTTATCTTATGGGGCTCATATGCTAGAAATAAAAAAAGTTTAATTACAAATCCAATACATTATGTAATTGAGTCTCCACATCCTTCGCCATTTTCAGCATATTCTGGATTCTTTGGTAGTAAACCATTTTCTAAAACAAATAACTTTTTAAAAAGCAAAGGTTTAAAAGAAATAAACTGGCGCATAGAATAAAAAAGGTACTTCAATTCGAAGTACTTTTATTTTTGTGCTTGAACAGCCGTAATAGCAATAACTCCAAGTATATCGTCTACGCTACAACCACGAGATAAATCATTAACTGGAGCAGCCAAACCTTGACAAATAGGACCATACGCTTGAGCCTTAGCCAAACGTTGTACTAATTTATATCCAGAGTTACCTGCATCTAAGTCAGGAAAAATTAATACATCAGCCTTACCAGCAACTAAACTTCCAGGAGCCTTACTTCTAGCAACCTCAGGTACAATTGCGGCATCAACTTGTAATTCACCATCCATATTATAATCAGGATATTTCTCATTTGCATATTTTACAGCTCTAATAACCTTATCAACATCGGCATGTTTTGCACTACCTTTTGTTGAATGAGATATGAAAGCAACCCAAGGATCAGCTTTAGTAAGAAGTTTGAAACTATCAGCACTTTCTTTCGCGATACTAGCAAGTTCTACATCAGTAGGATTTTGTACTAATCCAGAATCAGCAAAAATAAATGTTCCATTCAAACCATAATCACAGTCAGGTACACACATTAAAAAGAAAGCAGATACCAAGTCAACTCCTTGCTTAGCTTTAATTATTTGCAAAGCCGGACGCAAAGTATCAGACGTAGGATGACATGCACCAGATACAACACCATCAGCTTTACCTAGTTTTACTAACATACAAGCAAAATACATATAGTCATTATGTAATAACTCAGCGGCCTCATCATAAGTTAATCCTTTATCTTTCCTTAAAAGATAAAGTTCATTAACCATATTTTCTGTATCAGGATAAGTACTTGGATTTATTACTTCTATCCTTTCGCTTCCCTCAATATTAAATTTTTTGATTTCCTCACTATCACCAATAACAACAATTCTAGCAAGTCCTTCATCAGTAGCACTAACAGCAGCCTTAAGTACTCTTTCATCCATAGACTCAGGTAATACTATAGTCTTAATATTATTTTTAGCTCTTTCTTTAATACTATCAATAAAATTCATATATCATCCTTCTATCTATCTTTTAATATTTCAAACATTTCTCTTTTTTCATCAGAGTAAAAACTTTTTTTCTTATATCTTCTAAAGAAACCAACAATATTAGAAGGAAAAGAAACAACTAAACTATTAAAAACTATTACCGCGTCATTATAAAACTTAACAGCTCCAGAAAGCTCAATTTCATTTTTCTTTAACTCTTCCAAAATACTATTTAAAGAATCACTTTTAAGTAATTTTTCATTTTCATCTATAGTTTTTAATAAATCATTATAATTTTTTCTTAATAAATCATTAAATTCAAAATGATTAAGAGCGTCAGGATTTATATTTAAAACCTCAGGTAAAAACTCTTCTATTTTTAATTCTTTAATAATAATAGGACAAGTTCTTTCTAATAAATCTTTTTTAGTATGTAACAAAGCATCTATATTATTTTCAGCTTCTTCTATTTTAATAATCGCAAACTGAAACTTATTATTAAGTATACTAATAAAAATCAGAATAAGAGCTAATCCCACAACAACACCAAGAATTATTTCTAACATAAAACCACCTCTAATTATTACAATTATATCAAAATAATGTTTTATAAACAACTTCCTAAAAGAACAAAGGACAAATTTTAATTTATAAATTTCAATTTGTCGTTTTTGTTTGGTCGTCACCGATCAAATTTCCTACCTCACAGATAGAGTAATCTCTATTCGCCATAATGGCTTAAATTCCGACAGTCGCTGCCGTACTAATTCTTTTATTTATAATTTTTTAATTGTTTTGACAAATTATTTATATTACTAGTATTTTTAGTATAACTCAAATAGGATGTAGTTTGAACTTATCAGCTTTATACATAAAATAACACCTCCATAATCTTATCTTATTATATTACGATGCAAACGTTTGTTTGTCAACGGGTGAGATTATAAAATTTAAAAAAGTAGAAAGAAAATTCCTTATAAATAAAAAAAGTCAATAATATGACCTTTTTTACATACCTAAAAGTTGTGATAAACTTAACAATAATCCTAGAAGTAAAAAGAAAAATGTAATACCTAAACCAACAAGAGCACCAGATTTAGCAAATTGTGCATGATACTCTTTATTCTTTTTATCTAGGAAAAAGTAATATAGTGCAATACCTGCTGGAAAGAAGAATATTCCACATATCAATAATAATATACGATCTTCAACATCAATTTTTCCAGCATAAACATCTTTTTCTTTTTCCATATGATACTCCTCCTATGATAATTATAACACGAATTTAGGAAGCCGTATAGTTATTATTTTTTTCATCAAAAGTTTGGTCAGTACTACTAGGCTCCGTACCCTTTACAAAGTACATCATCTTCTTTTTTGGACTAGAATCAGTTGCTGGCTTACCAGAAATTGGATCAACTAATACCGCCGATATATTATCTGGCATTTCATACCAAGCATCTTCCTTACCAAGTTCATATGCTTCAATTGACTTATACCATATATCTCTAGCGTACTTATAGTCAGACTTATCAATATTTCTATTGTCATCATAACCAGCCCAAACAGCCGTAACTACATCATTATTAAAACCAATATACCAAGTATCAGTATTAGTAGTACCAGACTTAATTCCATATTTATGTGTTAACTTAGAAGCTAAATTTATTGCGGTAGGATAATTATAATCAATATAATCTTTATCATAAGTAGCTGTTAATAAATTATTAAGAATAAAAACCAAACTAGAATTTAAGACTAATTCCTTTTTATCATTAGCTTTATATAATACTTTACCAGATGCATCAACAACTTTTTCAATCAAATGACCTTTAACTTTGTATCCCAGATTAGCAAAAGCAGAGTAGCCAGAGGCCATTTCAACAATACTAATTTCATTAGTACCTAAAGGTAAAGAAGGAACACTTTCAAGTTTAGAAGTAATACCAACTCTTCTAGCAACATTAATAAGGGCATCTTCTCCAAGAAAAAGATGAGTTTTAACAGCATAAATATTTTCTGAGTAAGCAATAGCAGTACCCATGGAAATAGGCTTATTACCATATACATTATTATAATTACTTGGTGAATATGGCTCTTGATTACTAAAAGTAAAAGTCGTTTTTTCACTAGTAAAAGCCGAACTAGATGTAAAACCATTCTCTAAAGCAGCATAATATAAATAAGGTTTCATAGTAGAGCCAACTTGTCTTTTTGAAGATATAACCCGATTATAAGAAGATTTATTATAATTTTTACCACCAAGCAACGCTATTATTGCGCCATTATTAGGATTCATCATTACTGCTGAAGCTTCAATTTCTGAAGTATCAGGAATACTTTCTTTAACATTTTTTTCAAGTATACGTTGAGCATTTAAATCTAAATTAGTATATATTTTTAAACCTTTACTATCACTATAAGATAAAGGAATAGAGTCAATATTTTTTAACTCTTCCAAAACAGCGTCCTGATAATACATTACACTAGTCAATTCTTCAGAATCATCCGCACCAGAAAACTTAAGTTCTTCACTATAAGCTTTATTTTTCTCTTCCTCACTAATAACATTATTTTTAACAAGTAACTCCAATATAGTTAATTGTCTTTCTTTCGCAAGATCAAAATTAATTATTGGCGAATAATTAGCTGGAGACTTAGGAATACCTGTTAAAATACTTGCCTCGGCCAAGTCTAAATCTTTTGCCGACTTATTAAAATAAAACTTACTAGCATTTTCAATACCATACATACCATGTCCATAATTAATAGTATTTAAATATCCTTCTAGTATTTCATCTTTAGAATAGTTAGCCTCTATTTTCATCGTATACCACATTTCATCCCATTTTCTTTTCCAAGTCTTATCAAAATCCAAGAAAAGATTTTTAGCATATTGTTGTGTAATAGTAGAAGCACCCTGCATAGTCTTTCCAGATGTTATATTTATATAGCTAGCTTTCAATATTCTTAAAATATCAAATCCAAAATGTTTATAAAAATTCTTATCCTCAGTATAAATAGTAGACTTAATAACATTATCAGATATTTCATCTAAACTAACCCAGGCTTTTGACTCATTACCTTGAAAAAACACTGTATCTGTAGAGTCATACAATGTTATATTATTAGCACTATATATCTCAGGCTTAGGAGAGGTTTTAATATAAACAAATATTCCGACACATAATAAAACTAGGAGTATCATCCCGTACTTAAAAATTTTAAAAAAAGTCTTTTTCAAGTGAATCTCTCCCTTCTTTATTAGTATTAAATGAAAAAAAATAAAATATGTATGAAAAATTAATGATTTGTGCTATAATCTAAACTATAAATTTAAGGCGGTGGTACTATGCCTAAAACAAAAGTAAAAATTACTACAAAATCAAATAATATTACTGATACATATGAAATAAAAGCTCTATTAAAAGATAATAAATTAATGTATTATGAGCCAAATAAAACAAAAGTAATTTTTGATTATGAAAATAATATATTAACTAGAAATAATAAAGATATATCAATGGAATATAAGTTTGACTTAGAAAATAAAACAATAGGTTATATAGAAGTAAAAGAATTAGGGAAATCCTTAAATTTAAATATTAAAACAAAACAGTTCCTATCAGATAATAAAAATATTGATTTAGTATTTTTTGTAGAAGAAGAAGAGATTTGTTACAAACTGGAGGTGTTAGAATGAGTCTTATTAAAACAATAGAAAAAGAAATTAAAAATATTATTGAAAGTTCAGGATACAGTCTAGAAAACTTTGTATTACAACCATCATCAAGACCAGATTTAGGCCAATATCAAATAAATGACTCTATGGTACTAGCTAAAAAATATGGTAAAAATCCAAGAGATATTGCCAATGATATTGTAAAAGAATTAGAAAAAGATAAAAGATTTACAAATATAAATATAGCTGGCCCAGGTTTTATAAATATAAGTTTAACTGATGAATATCTTACTGTGTTATTAAATATGATAAATACTGATATCACTTCAGTTATAGATAAAAAAGAGCCAAAGAAGATAATTTTAGATTATGGTGGCGCAAATGTCGCTAAAGCACTACACGTCGGTCACTTAAGAAGTGCAAACATTGGTGAAGCTTTAAAGAGACTAGCAACATTACTAGGATATGAAGTTTTGGGTGATGCTCATTTAGGAGATTATGGAAGACCATTAGGATTTGTTGTTTTAGAAATAAAAAAACGTTATCCAGACTTACCATATTTTGATCCAAATTACACCGGTGACTATAGTGAAATAGAATTACCTATAACAAATGAAGAACTAGAAAAAATATATCCAGAAGCATCTAGAAAGGCTAAAGAAGATGAATGCTACTTGGAAGAAGGCCGTGATGTAACTGCTAAAATACAAAATCATGTACCAGGATATTATGACTTATGGAAAAAAGTTGTTGATATATCAAAAGCAGATATTAAAAATGTATATGATGACCTAAATGTTCATTTTGAACTATGGCAAGGAGAAAGTGACGCAGCTGAATACTTTAATGAATTAGAAGAATTCTTTGAAAAATCAGGTGTCTTAATAGAAAGTTCAGGAGCTAAAATCATCGAAGTAAAAGAAGAAACTGACAAAGCCCCAATGCCACCATTACTATTTGTAAAGTCAAACGGAACATTGTCATATGAAACAACTGATTTAGCAACTATTCTTGAAAGAAAGAAGAATTATAATCCAGATGAAATCTGGTATTTAACAGATGCAAGACAGGAATTACATTTTATACAAGTATTTAGAGCAGCAAAAAAAGCAAAACTAGTAAATGATGATATAAAACTAGTTTGGTTTGGCTTTGGTACTATGAACGGTAAAGACGGTAAACCATTTAAAACAAGAGATGGTGGTGTAATGTCTTTAAAAGGATTAATCAACTTAATTTATGATGAGACAATAAAAAGAATTAATCCAGAAACAGTTAGTGAAGATGAAAAAGAAAAAGTTGCTAAAACTGTTGCTATAGCAGCCTTAAAATACGCTGACTTCCTACCATATCGTGGTACAGATTATATCTTCGAAGTTGAAAAGTTTGCTGATTTAGAAGGAAAAACAGGACCATATTTACTATATTCCACTATTAGAATGAAGTCTCTTTTAAATAAAGCAAAAGATATAAAACAAGAAAAAGCAACAACTATCACAACCGCAACAGAAAGAGAAATAATATTAAATCTTTTAAGTTTACCAAGAGTACTAGATAAAGCCTTAGAAGCAAAATCATTAAATGATATAGCTGAATATCTTTATAAATTAACTTCTCAATATAACAAATTTTATTCAGAAAATAAAATAATTACTGAAGAAAATGAATATATCAGAGAATCTTGGTTAATCCTAACTACAGTTGTATATAATATAAACATGTTACTACTAAATACATTGGGAATATCTGTTCCAGAAAAAATGTAAAAAAGTGTTGTAATTAAGAAAGATATATGTTATAAGTTTATTGGTAATTTTATTACCCAGTCAAAATTGATATTAATACATATAATGTTTTGAATATAGGAGGTCAATATGAGCATAAAGAAAATGACAAAAGATGAATTAGAACTATTATCAAATAAAGATATAACAAATTTAATCTTAGAAGAAAGTAAAAAGCCAATAAATACAGCTGATTTGTTCAAAAAAATAATTAAATTATTAGAATTACCTGAAAGTACATTTGAAGCAAAAATAGCTGATTATTATACAGCCCTTAGTACAGATAAAAGATTCATTTTATTAGAAGATGGAACATGGGATTTACGTAGTCGTCATACATCAGATAAAGTTGTAAAAATAACTGAAGATGAAGAAGAAGAAACTGAAGAAAATAAAGACGATATAGAAGAAGCAATAGAAGAAGACGAAGAAGATTCATATGATGATAAAGATGACGATGACTATAACGACGACACCAACGAAGAACTAAAAGATTTAGTTGTAATTGATGAAGACGAATTAGAACTAGAACAATAGTTTCTAGTTTTTTTGATTAAAACTGTGATATAATACGATTAAATCAACCGGAAAGGGTGAGAAAAATGATAGAAAGATTAGAAGTAACTTTAGAAAAGTACCAAGCTTTAGAACAAGAATTAACTAAACCAGAAGTACTAAGTGACATTAAGAAAACAAGAGAATACTCAAAAGAAATGTCTTCACTTGAAGATATTGTTAATTGTTACAAAAAATACAAAAAAGTATTAGCTGGTATAGAAGAAGCTAAAGAAATGTTAAAAGATTCTGAAATAGGAGAAATGGCTAAAGAAGAGTTAAAAAGTTTAGAAGAAGAAAAAGCTCAACTTGATCAAGAATTAGAAATATTATTAATACCAAAGGACCCTAATGATGACAAAAACGTTGTTATGGAAATTAGAGGAGCTGCCGGTGGTGACGAAGCTAATATCTTTGCTGGTGACCTATTTAGAATGTATACAAGATATGCCGAAAAGAAAGGTTTTAGTTACCAGGTATATAACTCAGTAGAAGGAACAGCAGGTGGATTCAGTCAAATAGAATTAATTATTAAAGGACAAAATGCCTATTCAATATTAAAATATGAATCAGGTTCACACCGTGTTCAAAGAGTTCCAGTAACAGAGTCAAACGGTAGATTACAAACTTCAACCGCAACAGTATTAGTTATGCCAGAAGCTGATGAAGACATTGATATTGAAATAAATCCAAATGATTTAAGAATTGATATTTATCGTTCATCAGGTTGTGGAGGACAAGGAGTAAATACAACAGATTCAGCTGTTAGAATTACCCATTTACCAACTAACACTGTAGTTACATGTCAAAATGAACGTAGTCAAATTCAAAATAAAGAACAAGCTATGAAAGTATTAAAAACACGCCTATATGAGCTTGAGCAACAAAAGAAATTAGAAGAAGAAGGTTCACAAAGACGTAGTAAAATAGGTACTGGTGATAGAGCTGAAAAAATAAGAACTTATAATTATCCACAAAATCGTGTAACAGACCATCGTATTGGCTATACTACAAAGAACTTAGATAGAGTAATGGATGGAGACTTAGATGATATTATCAACGCTTTAATTCAAGAAGACCAAAAACGTAAATTAAAAGGAGAAACAGAAGAATAATGACAGTAGAAGATCTTCTGTTTTTTGCTAAACAGCACATTCATTCAGACTATGCTAAAATACTTTTAGGTGAACTGCTTAATAGAAATCCTTTAGAATTATTAAATTATTTAGACTACGAAGTAAGTGAAGAAGACGTAAAAAAATATAAAGAATATGTCAACGCCTTAGAAGAAGGAAGACCAATACAATATGCTCTTGGATATGTTAACTTTTATGGTAATAAGTTCATAATAAATGAAAATACCTTAATACCAAGATTTGAAACAGAAGAATTAGTAGAAAAAACCATTGAATTTTCAAAAAAGTTTTTCACAAAACCTGTGGATATAATTGATTTAGGAACAGGTTCAGGCGTCATTGGTCTTACTCTAGAAAAAAAATTATCCACAAATTCTGTGGATTTAATAGATATAAGTCCAAAAGCATTGGAAGTTGCCCACAAAAACTGTGCAAAACTAAATTCAAAAGCCAATTTAATAGAAAGTGACATGTTCCAAAATGTGAATAAAAAATATGATATCATTATAAGTAACCCGCCTTATATAAAAACAACAGAAGAAATTGAAAAGATAGTTAAAGATAATGAACCTGATATTGCTTTGTACGCTGGTGAAAATGGCCTAGACTGTTATAAAAAAATATTAGAAAATATTTCACCATTCATGAAAGATAGATGTTTAGTAGCTTTTGAAATTGGTATGACTCAGGCCAATGACATAAAAGAATTAATTAATAAATATCTATCAGATGTAAAAGTAGAAGTTTATAAAGATTTGTCCGAAAAAGACAGAATGATATTTATTTTTAAAAATCTTGAATAAAAAAATAACAAAAGCCTCACTATTAAAATGAAAGTGAGGTTTTATAATGAAAAAAACTCTTATAATACTAAGTATAATAATCGTAATACTATTCTTAAATAAAACAGAAAAAATTACCATTCCTAAAGAATCAATAAGATTTAGAGTAATTGCAAATAGTAATAGTGAACATGATCAAAACACTAAAAAGGAACTAGTCAAAAATCTTTATCAAGAAATAGAAACTATCAATAACTATTCTAAAGATATAAAAACATCTCGTGAAATTATAAATAATAATATTCATAACTTTGAAAAAGTCGTAGAACATACTATTCAAAATGAAACATATAAAGATGACTATGATATCAATTATGGAGAAAACTATTTTCCTGAAAAAGAGTACAAAGGAGTTAGTTATGAAGAAGGTAATTATGAATCATTAGTAATAACTTTAGGTGATGGACTAGGAGACAACTTCTGGTGTGTACTATTTCCACCATTATGTCTATTAGAAGCAGAAGAGACTGATACAAATGAAGTAGAATATACATCATTCATTAAAGAAATAATAGATAAGTATTTTTAATAATTATAAGAATAAAATATATAAGGTGATATAATGCAGCAACTCCTTATATATTTTTTTGTTGCTTTAGGACTAAGTATGGATGCCTTTTCTCTAGCAATCGCTTATGGTACAAATAAAATAAGTACTAAAAAAACAATTATGCTAAGCCTTTGTGTAGGATTCTTTCATTATTTAATGCCTTACTTAGCCTCATCTATTGGAAGAAAAATAGAATTTATAACGACTGGCTCTAACATCATAGTTGCTTTAATTTTTCTTATTATCGCAATAGAAATGTATATATCAAAAGATGAAGAAATTAAAGGTACTATAACCGGTATTTTTTCCATGATAGTATTTGCTTTTACCGTAAGTATAGATAGTTTCTCTATAGGATTAGCTTTAAGTATTGTAGAAAATAATTTAAATATAGCTTTTTTAATTTTTAGTATCACATCAGCTATTTTTACTTTATTAGGATTACTACTTGGAAAATACCTGTCAAAAAAACTAGGCAAAAAAGCTACATACTTTGGAATAATAATTTTAGTATTATTAGCAATAAAGTATCTTATTAACTAATTATTTACAAGATTTATCCCAATAATATAAGTAAAACATTGACAAACAACTTATATTTTTTTATGATAAATCTGGGTGATAAGATGTTAGTGAACATGAACCAAATGTTGAAAAAAGCTAAAGAAGAACATTACGCTGTACCTCATTTCAATATTAATAATTTAGAATGGACTAAATTCATATTAGAAGAGTGTAACGAATTAAATGTACCCGTTATTTTAGGAGTAAGTGAAGGTGCTGTTAAGTACATGGGCTCATACTTAGTAGTAGCAGACTTGGTAAAAGCCATGATCAAATCTTTAAATATTAAAATACCGGTATGCTTACATTTAGACCATGGTAGTAGTCTTGAAAGTTGTATTTCAGCCATAGACGCCGGATTTTCATCTGTAATGATCGATGGCTCAAGACTACCATTGGAAGAAAATATTAAAATAACAAAAGAAGTTGTTTCGTATGCTCATGAAAGAGGGATAAGTGTTGAAGCAGAAGTTGGTCATATAGGAACAACAGATGATAATATAACTAAAGAAGAAACAAATGCAACATTAGAAGACTGTCAAATATTATATGAAAATACAAATATTGATGCTTTAGCAGCAGCTCTAGGAAGTGTTCACGGATTCTATAAAAAAGAAGCTAATCTTGATTTTGAAACAATGGAATTAATTAATAAAAGTTTACCTGTTGCATTAGTATTACATGGAGGAACTGGAATTCCAGACGATAAAATCAGAATGGCTATATCAAAAGGAATATCAAAAATTAATATTAATACTGAACTTCAGTCAGTATGGAGTAAGGCCGTAAGAAAGTATCTTTTAGAGAATGAAGATGTTTATGACCCAAGAAAAATAATTTCATCAGGTGAGGCTGCAATGAAAGAAAGAATCTCAGAAATTGTAACGCTATTTGGAACCAAGATATAAAATATACTAGGTAGATGGAGGTGTAGAATGAAAGTTATTGAAATAGACGGAGGTCATAAACTAACAGGAAGTATTAGAGTTTCCGGAGCAAAAAATGCAACAGTTGCCCTTATACCAGCCGCAATATTAACAGATGAAGAAGTAACAATATGCAATGTCCCAGAAATAACCGATACAAATGACCTATGTGCAATATTAAACACATTAAAAGTAGATATAAAAAGAGCGAGTGAAAGTATAATTATAAATCCAAGTAAGATGGAAAACACAGAAATAACTGAAGAATTTTCGAAAAAATTAAGAGCGTCATATTACTTCATGGGTGCATTACTAGGAAAATATGGAAAAGCAGCTATGTACTTCCCAGGTGGATGTTCTATAGGTGCTAGACCAATAGACTTACACTTAAAAGGATTTGAAGCTTTAGGAGCAAAAGTAACTGTTGATAAAAATAAATACACAGTAGAAGCAGATGAATTAAAAGGTGCAAATATATATTTAGATATTGCCTCAGTAGGAGCCACAATAAATATTATGTTAGCAGCCGTAAAAGCTAAAGGTAAAACAATAATAGATAATGCCGCAAAAGAACCAGAAATAGTAAACGTTGCCACATTCTTAAATAACATGGGTGCAAAAATTACTGGAGCTGGAACTTCAACAATAAAAATAGAAGGAGTAGATTATCTTCATCAATGTTTTCATGAAGTAATACCAGATCGTATTGAAGCTGGAACCTACATAATCATTGGTGCTTTATCAGGAGCTCCATTAAAAGTAGATAATATTATTCCAGAACACATTGATTCGTTAATATCAAAATTAGAAGAAATAGGTGTTAACCTTGAACTAGGTTCAGATTATGTAATAATTAATTCTAAAGATTCGTATAAATCAACAAATATAAAAACAGCTGTATATCCAGGCTTTCCAACCGACTTGCAGCAACCATTTACAGTACTTTTAACACAAAGTTCTGGTAAGTCAAAAGTAACTGAAACAATATGGGAAAACCGTTTTATGCATATCCCATACTTAAATGATTTAGGTGCTGATATTACCGTAAAAAATCAAACCGCAACAATACTTGGTCCAACAAAACTAAAAGGTTGCCAAGTTGTCGCAACTGATCTTAGAGCGGGAGCTGCCATGATCGCAGCAGGATTAAAAGCCGATGGTAGAACAACAATAACAAATGCCGAACATATTTTAAGAGGATATGAAGATATAGTTGAAAAACTATCTGAAGTAGGTGCTAAAATAAGAATAAAAGAAATATAATTATATAGTTATATTTCTTTTTTATTTATAATGGATTTTCTTTCTACTTTTTTAAATTTTATAATTTTGCCCATTGACAAACAAATGTTTGTATCGTAATATAATAAGACAAGATTATGGAGGTGTTATTTTATGTATAAAGCTGATAAGTTCAAACTACATCCTATTTGAGTTATACTAAAAATACTAGTAATATAAATAATTTGTCAAAACAATTAAAAAATTATAAATAAAAGAATTAGTACGGCAGCGACTGTCGGAATTTAAGCCATTATGGCGAATAGAGGTTACTCTATCTGTGAAGTAGGAAATTTGATCGGTGACGACCAAACGGCAAATTGAAATTTATAAATTGAAATTTGCCCTTTGTTCTTTTGGAGGAGTTATGAAGTTTATAAAAAAACACTATAAACTATTGATAAGTATTTTAGTATGCCTACTAGTATTTGTAATATTTAAAGAAAACAATAAAAACAACCAAAATTATTTATCATTAGGAGATGGCTTTGCCCTAGGAAAAGATTCATATGGGCAAGTTGATTATGGTTACAGTGACTATTTAAAAGACTATTTACAAGAAAATGAATATTTAAATAGGTACATAAAATCATTTTCAGCAGAAACAATGTCCATAACAGAATTAAAAAGTAAAATAATAGTTAATAAAAAAATAAATATAGGTAATCAAGAATTAAATTTAAAACAAACCTTAAGAGAAAGTACCATTTTAACACTTTCTATAGGATTAAATGATTTAATTTATCAAATGAGTATAGCCGATAATCTAACAGATAGTAAATTAGATAAAATAATTGCTAATATTGAAAAAGACTTTAATAGTCTAATTATAGAACTAAAAAAATATTATCAATATGATATATACGTAATCGGATATTACAACATAAATCCAACTAATTACTTTCTAACAACAGGTATCAAAAAACTAAATAATATTTATAAAAATAATAAAGACATAATTTATATAGATATATATGAAGACTTTCAAAATAATAAAAATTTTCGTTCTAGAAAGCAAAATATTTATCCAAATAGACATGGATATCAAGCAATTTCTAATAAAATAATAGATAAAATGGCCAAAAGACTTGAAAAACAAAAAAATAACTGATATACTAATAGCGCATTTAATTACTATGACAAACGTTGTCATGGCGGAAGGAGAGATCGTATGAAAAAGGATATACATCCAACAATGGTAGATTGTAAAGTTACTTGCGCTTGTGGAGAAACATTTACAGTTAAATCAACAAAACCAGAAATAAGCGTTGAAGTTTGTTCAAAATGTCATCCATTCTATACAGGAAAACAAAGTAGAGCATCTCGTGCTGGTAGAGTAGATAAATTTAATAGAAAATATGGTTTAAATCAAAACGAAACTGCTGAATAAGCGGTTTTTTCTTTTCAAATTTATGTTATAATTACAAAAGAGGAGATAGAAAAGATGAAGTTAGGATTTGCTAGTGACCATAGAGGTTACAAATTAAAAAAAGAATTAATAAATGAATTAAAAAAAGAAAACTATGAAATAATAGATTATGGAACCGATAGTGAAGAATCAACTGATTATCCAGACTATGCTTTTAAATTAGGAGAAAGTATTGTTAATAAAAATGTTGATTTTGGAGTAGCTATCTGTGGCTCAGGTATAGGAATAAGTATTGCTTGTAACAAAGTAAAAGGTATTCGTTGCGCAAAAGTTTCAACTAAAGAAGAAGCTGAAGTAACTAGAATTGATAATGATTCAAACATAGTAGCATTTGGCGAAAAAACATCATTTAATGAAGCTCTTGCTATAGTTAAAACATTTATTAATACAGAAAGTTCAGATTTAGAAAAACATAAAAGAAGAATTAATAAAATAAAAGAATATGAGGAAACACACTAATGTCAGGTAAATTTTTTCTATATGTAGCTGTAACTATTCTAGTAATCTGGTCATTAGATTCTGTAAATATAAATCAAATTTTCAAAAAAAATAAAATAATTCAAGCAAGAGTATTTTACTTTTTACTAGGCATTTCAATGATTTATTTAGTAACTAATTTTATAATGGATTTATTTACTTCTGGAAAAATTTTTTAAAAGAAGTATAAATCTTTTTTTTTGGTTAAAACTTATAATGAGGTGAAAAAAATGGTAAAAAGAAAATTAAAATCCTTTGTAATACCGAGTATTGCTGTTTTTCTAATAATAGTAGGTGCATTCATTAGTATTGTAAACATGAAAGATTCAGGAAAAGATGAAGAACTAAGTAATGTTGATTTTGTAACTAACACAATTTTAAATGATGATGTAGCTGTTATTAATACTAGTACTAAAGTAATTAATCCATATACTGATCAAACAGTAACAATAGGAAAATCATTTTATGATTTCAAAGGAACTGCAGAACAACAAGAAAAGTCTATTATCTATCATGACAATACATACTTACAAAATACAGGAATAGATTTTATAAGTCAAAACGTATTTGAAGTAGTATCAGTATTACCAGGAACAGTAGCAGATGTTAGTGATAATGAAAGTTTAGGTAAAACAGTTCAAATAAAACATGACAATGGATACGTATCAGTATATCAAAGTTTATCAGAAGTTTCGGTTAAAAAAGGAGATAGTATTAATCAAGGACAAGTAATAGGTAAGTCTGGTACTAATGAACTAGATAAAGAAATAGGAAACCATTTACATTTTGAGTTTTATGCCAATGGTCAAATCGTAGATCCTACACTTTATTTAGATAAAGAGTTATCAAAAAACGAAGAGTAATACTATATTACTCTTTTTTTAATAAAAAAAGACGAAGAATAATATATTATAAGTAAAAGAGATGTGATAAAATTAAAAAGAAAGGAATGTGACATGATGTTAGCAAAAGATATAGGTATAGATTTAGGAACGGCAAACGTTTTAATATATATAAAAGGACAAGGTATTGTTTTAAATGAACCGAGTATTGTTGCTGTTGAAACAGAGACAAAAAAAGTAATAGCGGTAGGAGAATCAGCAAGAGAAATGTTAGGAAGAACACCAGGTAAAATAAAAGCTATTAAACCAATGAAAGATGGTGTCATTGCTGATTTTGAAATTACTGAAATAATGCTAAATGAATTTATTAAGAAAATAAAGGCTAGAAATTTATTTTCAAGACCTAGAATATTAATTTGTTGTCCTACTAATATTACACAAGTTGAAAAAAATGCTATTAAAGAAGCAGCCGAGCGAACTGGCGCAAGAAGAGTTTACATAGAAGAAGAACCAAAGGTAGCGGCTATCGGTGCTGGTATGGACATATCAAAACCAGAAGCAAACATGGTAGTAGACATTGGTGGTGGAACAACCGATATAGCGATTCTATCACTTAATGGTATAGTTGTCTCATCATCAATAAAATTAGCAGGTAATGTATTTGATCAAGATATAATAAGATATATAAGAGATAAATATAAACTTCTCATTGGTGAAAAAACAGCTGAAGACATCAAAATAAACTTTGCTACTGTTTATAAACCAAGTCGTAAGCAAAAGAAAGAAGTAAAAGGAAGAAGTTTAATAACTGGTTTACCATCAACAATAGAAATTACTCAAGATGAAACAACAGAAGCTCTAAAAGAAAGTACAACAAAAATCATCAAAGAAACAATAGCAGTATTAGAACAAGCAGATCCAGAGTTATCCGCAGATATTGTGGAAAAAGGTATTGTTCTAACTGGTGGCGGAGCTCTTTTAAAAGGTTTAATCAACTTATTTGAACAAGAATTAAAAGTACCAATACTTATCGCAACCTCACCATTAACTTGTGTTGCTGAAGGAACCGGTGTACTTTTAGATGATATAAAAAGTTTAGAAAATGACCAAAATTAACCTAGGTCATTTTTATTTTTAAGTAAAATAGCCCATAGTTATTAGTTTATTCTTGCGTATATACTGAAATTTGGTATAATTAAAGATGAAAGAAGTGAAAAAAAACATGAGAACACAAATCCTTGAATCAAGTAAAATTGTTCTGGTAACATTTCTTTTTTCTGCACTAATAATGATTTTAATGAAAAAAGTTGCCGTTCATATTGGCGCTATGGACATACCAAGAACTGAAGAAGGAAATAGACATATTCATAAAGTTGCTACTCCAAAACTTGGTGGAGTTGGAATATTTCTATCATTCCTGTTTGGATATATGCTTTTCGGTGAACAAAGTATAAGAATGAATTCAATTCTGATAGGTAGTTTTATAGTGATATTAACTGGAATAGTTGATGATATAAAACCAATTCGTCCATATCAGAAACTACTAGGTCATATAGCGGCCGCATCAGTAATAACATTTTATGGTGGCATACGTCTTGATAATATTACTGCGTTTGGCTTTTATATTGACTTTGGCATTATGTCTTATCCATTAACAATTTTATTTTTAATAGCGTGTACAAATATAATTAATTTAATAGATGGTTTAGATGGCCTGTCTGGTGGTATTTGCAGTATATTTTATTTAACAATTGGTATAATCGGCTTCTATCAAGGTAGATATGGAAGCTTAGTAATGATATTAACGTTTATTATGTTAGGATCAACTTTGGGATTTTTATTGCATAACTTTCATCCGGCAAAAATATTTGCAGGTGACTGTGCAACGTTCATGGGCTTTATTATTGGAGTAATAACTTTATTAGAATTTAAAGGCCCGGCACTTATATCATTTTTTGTACCAGTTACAATATTAGGCATACCAATACTAGATACTCTATTTGCTATAATAAGACGATTATTGCGAGGACAACCGCCATTTCAAGCAGATAAAGAACATTTACACCATCAATTATTAGGAATGAACTTTTCACAACAAACTACAGTATTAATAATTTATGGAATAAATATTTTATTTGCTGCAGCTTCAATACTATATACATTAAAAGATCCATTTGTTGGAAAAATTATATATATAATAATATTGATTATAGTTTTATGGTTTGTGCTCCACACAACAATAATATCCGACAAAAGTCCACAAATAACACAAAAAATTGAATCAAAATTAGGATTAACAAAAAAGAAAGCAAAAAAATAAAAAAGCTAAAGAGTACTCTACAAAAGTACTCTTTTTAAATTAACTTAAAAAACTGGAAAAATCTGGAAAAGGGAGACAATATGATTAATTTTATAATATGTGAAGATGAAGATATTTTAGCATCCAAATATATAAATGTAATAGATAAGTTTATGATGACCAATGATGCTGATTACAAGATTCATAGATATACGGGATATACAAAAGCTTGGGAAAATTATGTTAAAAGCGAAAAAGAATTTAAAATATATATCCTAGATATTAAAACAAAAGAGGGTTCTGGAATAGATGCAGCTAGAAAAATCAGAGAAGAATTTGATGACTGGGTTTCAATGATAATAATTGTAACTGCATATTCCGAATATAAATATGAAGCAATGAGTAAACGACTGATGTTAGTAGACTTTATTAATAAGCTGTACGACTTTGAACAAAAATTACAGGAAGCTTTGTTAATATGTATGAAGCATTATAATAGAAAATTTAAAAGTATAAAATACAACTATCGTAATGTTTCATATAATATTGAATTACGATATATACTGTATATCGAAAAAGAGCCTGGCACAAAGAGGAGTAAAGTTAAAACCGTACACGGTGAGTTCTATATCCAAGGTCCATTAGACGATATAATGAAACAACTAGATAAAAGATTTAGAAAATGTGGTAGAAGTCTAATTATAAATATAGAACAAGTTGAACGTTATAATACAAAATCAAACACAGTAATATTCAATAATAATGAAAGATTAACATCTGTACCAAGAGAGAAGAGAAAGGAGTTAGAAAGATATGTTAGAGGTCTTGATTAAATTTACAAGTGCATTGATGATGGCGTTATCTGGAATATATGTCATTAAGAAAATTAGTAATAAGGAAATTAAAATATTAAATGTAAAAACAATGGTTGGAATATTATTGTTATGTATATCATCAATAACAATTTCAAAAAGTGAATATGCAATGGTGGGAATTATAGCTATTTTTGCATTACAAATTATTGTATATAAAGAAATTTTTGATATAAAATTAGAAGAATCACTAATATGTTGCGGAATTTTAATGCTATTAGTGTTTATTGGAGACATAATAAGTGTAGTTATTCTTCAAAGATTTGTGGAGATAGAGGAAATGAGGACAGCTGGACCAATATATTTACTTGCAAATTTTATGGTATCAGCCTTCATTGCAATAATAGTTAAAATTAAATTCTTACTTCGTCCGTTACAAAATTTCTACAATATCATATCAAAGAAACGTTCAGTTTCTAATATGGCATTTATAATTTTGTTAATTATTGGTCTAAGTTCTATTGCTCAAAACATAACAAGAGCCAGTAATCAAAGTACCAGTTACTTTGTAAATATTGCCATCATGTTAATATTTTTTGTCCTAGCCGCATTGTTTATCAAAAGTAAAAATAGTTATAATAGATTAAACTCCGAATATGAAAGTATGTTTAGTTATGTTCAAAACTTTGAAGACTGGATAGAAAAAGAACAATTAAATCGTCATGAATATAAAAATCAATTAGCTGTTCTACGTTGCCTAACTAGTGAGAAAAAAGTAAAAGATAAGATAGATGAGATTTTAGAAGACAGTATCAATGTTGAAGGAGAAGTAGTTCACCAACTTAAAACGCTGCCAAAGGGTGGTATCAAAGGTCTTATGTATTATAAATCAGCTATTGCTCAAAAGAATAAAATTGATTTAACTGTAAATATTAGTTTAGAAGTACATTCAATATTATCTAAATTGTCAGAAAAAGAAGCTAAAGTACTATGCCATTTAATAGGAATCTATTTTGATAATGCTATTGAAGCGGCTAAAGAAACTAGAAAGAAAAAAGTTTTAATAGAAATATATGAAATCAAAGACCATGTTACCTTTGTATTTTCTAATACATTTAAAAAGGCAAAAAACTTTGATGATAGAAATAAGAAAGGTGTTTCAACTAAAGGAGAAGGCCATGGTAATGGATTATATTACGCTTCAAAATTAATTGCTCAAAACCCTTGGCTAAGTCAAAAACAAGAAGTTATAGATAAATATTATATTCAACAAATTATTGTAACACGAAAAAACGACCGTAAATAATCAGTCGTTTTCTTTTTTAATCACAAAGACTTTTCATAGCTTTTGGCTCATCAGCAATAGCCCAAATGCATCCTAAACTAGCAGTGCTAGCAGCCATCATAGCGATAGCAGTTAATAGATACGCGATTTTTTTCAAAACAATTTCCTCCTTGGTTAAAATATATATGCTGAAAATATTAAATATTTAAAGCCTGAACGTAGGTCTTATAATTATTATATGGTTGACCGAATGCCATATAAAGTAATGGATTTATAATAATAGCTTCCACTATCAAAGCTGATAAAATTAATGGTGCTATAAAAGTATCTGAAAATATAAATAACAATATTGAATAAATAATACCTATGAAAACGGTAGACCATTTTCTAATTTTTCTTTTTTTCATATTTGGTAATGGTCTTTTTATTGTATCTGCTGGTGCAAAAAAGAAATAACTAACAACACATATGATACAAATAATAAAAACAATATTTTTTGGAATAACAACGTTAATTAAAATATATGGAAGAATAACAAACTGAAATAACGATATAAATAAACACTGTATACTTTTTTCTGCATGAAAACCAAATCCTGTATAGCGAATGGTATTAAACAGTATCAAAGTAATAATAACCTCTTTTAAAATACCTAACAGTAATGCTGCAATAGCAATAATTACAAGTTTTGTAATAGTCAGATATATACCTTCAAGTCCATACCTCAATTTTTCTATATCATCATCAGTTAGTTCCTTATAGTTTCCAATAAATCTAATAGAAGAATCTAAGAACTTTTTCTTCATTTTTCACCTCACGAATCCATTATACAATTAAATATTTAAAATAAATATTTATTCTATATAAAGTATCTGCACAAATTAAAAATGTCGATTTTTGTCGAAATAACAGTAAAACCCTACAATTCGATGCCGCAAACATACAAGTTAAGGAAAATACACTTTCATGACCAAATTATTTGCTAGAATTTAATCACCAACAAGAATGGTAGAAATGAGAGGTGTAAAGGTGTGATGATAGGTCGCGTAAAATGGTTCAATAATGAAAAAGGATATGGATTTATTGAATTTAAGGAAGACGAAGATATATTTGTACATTATTCTGCAATAGAAGCAGAGGGATACAAAACTTTATCTGAGGACCAACTAGTAGAGTTTAAATTAGTAGAAACAAGTAAAGGTTTTCAAGCAATAAACGTTAAACTAGTAAAAGAAGCTACTACTACAAAGTAGTAGTTTCTTATTTATAAGAAATTTTTTAAGAATATTATAACTGTGCACTTGAATAATAAGTATATGTACACCATTATAGTAAGAGAAGATTATGTTGGCATATCATTGTATAAAGCTTATAAGTTTAGACTATATCCTATTTGATTTATAAAAAAATGTAGGTGTATAAATGGAAGTGTAAAAACATTGTCAAAAGGTCAAAAGAATTATAAATAAAATAATTAGTATACCAGCGACTGTAGCAAATTTAACTCATTATAGTGAATAGAGGTTACTCTATCTGGAAAGTGGAAAATTTGATTGACGTTGATTAAAAAAATATAAATAGAAATTTATAAATGAAATTTGTCTTTTGTACTTTAGATGTGTTATAATTTAAATATAAGGAGGAAAGATATATATGGAAATTATTATACGTGGAGACAAACTAAAAATTACTGATTCTATGCATACATACATTGAAGAAAAGTTAGGAAAGTTAGAAAAATATCTAAAAAATAGCGATGAAATTCGTGCAAATGTAATTGTAAAAGTAAAGAATCACGAACAACGAGTAGAAATTACTATTCCGTTAAAAACTTATATTATAAGAGCAGAGGAAACCAAAGATGATTTTTATGCTGCTGTTGATAAGGCTCTTGATACCTTAGAAAGACAAATTAGAAAGAATAAAACAAGGTTAATGTCAAAACAAGGAAAAACAAATCATGATTTTGACATGAGTGTGATAGAAACAGATTCTGAAAAAGAAATAGAAGAGAAAAAAATAGTAAAAAGAAAGACTGTAGAAGTAAAACCAATGGATGAAGAAGAAGCAATTCTTCAAATGGAACTATTAGGACATCAATTCTATATGTATAAAGACAGTAACACTAATAAAACAGCCGTTGTATATCAAAGAAAAGATGGCAACTATGGCGTTATTGAATCTGAATAATTTAATTAAAAAATAGTATTAGATTGACCTCTAATATTATTTTTTTTTATATATAAGGGTGTGCCAGTTCGGTGCTTAATATATAGTTAGGTGAAACTCCAAACCTGGTAATCTCTAGCAAAGAGCCAGTATCCAGTCTTGGAGCCAAAATCGTGAGATTAGGTTTAAGCGTAGACAAGAAAGTGTTTGAGCCGAAATGCAAAAGCGTGAAGTGATGGAGCCTCGTTATTAAAACATTAAATATGGAAGCTTATGTACTCCTTTTTACAGCAAGCAACATTTGTAATATCGTTAAAGCGAGATATTATGAATTCCATCAGGGTCTAAGAACTTGGCAAGTTCACAAGGTATATTTAAGCATACCTGGGAGAACTTATGGGTTCCTTAATTCTAAAAGGTTTAAAATCACCAATAGTAAAAGGTATATCAAAGCAAGGTTTTATAAACTAAGCGAGGTAAATGACTTATAAGTAGTCGGACTAGTTCATAGTAGCGATGAAGTATATGAAAGTATATGGAGTGAAGGGACTAGCATATAAATCGTTTCTCTGATAGAAACATTAATTACACATGGAGGTAATAGAAAGTGGAAAATGAAAGAGGAGATATAAGAAGTCAATCTATAAAGTATAAGAAACTTCAAATGTTGATGCATCATATCAACAATGAAACATTAATAAAAGAACATCAAAAGCAAATCAACAATAAAGCGAGTGGAATAGACAAAATGACTAAAGAGAAATACGAAACAAATTTAAACAACAACATAGATGAATTAATACAAAGAATGAAGTTATTTAAATACAGACCACAAGCGGTAAGAAGAACGTACATACCCAAGGCAAATGAGAAATTAAGACCATTAGGAATACCTGCATATGAAGATAAACTAGTACAAGGCGTCATGGCAAATATCCTAAACGAGATATACAAACCAAGATTTTTAAATTGTTCATATGGATTTAGACCAAATAGAAATTGTCATCAAGCAATAGCAAGCATTAAGAAATCGATAACGACAAAACCAGTCAATTATATATTAGATGCAGATATAAAAGGCTTCTTTGATAATGTAGACCATAAATGGATGATAAGATTTCTAGAAAATGATATAGAGGATAAGAACTTTATAAGATACATAGTAAGATTTTTAAAATCAGGTATTATGGAAAAAGGAATTATTAAAGAAAGCTTAAAAGGAACACCACAAGGTGGATTAATATCACCTATACTAGCTAATGTATATTTACATTATGTACTTGATTTATGGGTAGAAAAATGGGTAAAACCAAGAGCAAAAGGATATGTAGAAATAGTAAGATATGCCGATGATTTTTTAGTGATGTTTCAATATGAAAATGAAGCCAAATCATTTTATGAGGTTTTAAAGAAAAGGCAAATACATAGTAAAACATAAAACAAGTAAGAAGAAAATGAAAGCAAAAAGAAAAGAATTTAAAATGTGGATGCGGCAAAATATGCATAAACCAATATATGAAACAATGGAAACTATTAAGTGAAAATTAATAGGACACTATAATTATTATGGAATAATAAATCCATATGTGATTATTATATGTATGTTAAATGGAATACATATAGAATATTAAATAGAAGACATCAAAAGAAAAGTATGTCTTATGAAATATTTAATAGAATATGGATTGGATTTTTAATGCCAATACCACATATTAGAGTAAACATAGGTTAAATCAAAGATTTATATGAAGAGTCGTAAGCCTTAATAGGGCACGTACGGTTCTGTGAGGGACAGACAGACGAGCCTTTCACTTAAATTAAAAAAGAGAGGTAAGTTGAGTTTGTCTACTCGACAAATTGCGTTTAAGCTATTATTGAACAAAAAAAGAACTCGATAGAATTAATACATATCAAAAAGATTAAAGCTAAAAACTCTAATTATTTATAAGGAATTTGCTTTTTACTATTGTAACTATTCAGACTATTTGCAAACAACATTATAATTTTTTTAATTAAATAACAAAATTAGTGTAATCTATGATACAATAAAAAAAAAGTAGAGGAGTGGAAGAATGAAAGAAGAAAAAAAGTCTCGGGATAGTCTAAAAATAATAATTCTAATAGCTGTAACCATATTTGCAACATGCTTTATATATGAATATAACAAAATTTTGATATCTAAAAACAATAAGAATAATCAAGATGTAAAAGAATCAAAAACAATTGCTGTAGAAAAAGTGGATATAAATGCAATAGGTGACAATACAATAGAAGAAGAAACAAACAATGACAATAAAATAATAAATAAAAATACTATAACGCAATCACAATCTACAACTAGTTGTAAAAAAAATTCAGCTTGTTTAATAGCGGGTAATTTTTTAAGTGATGGAGTTGTAACAACAGCGGAAGCAAATGCTATGAAAATTAACACAGCAAATTTACAATATCTTGTTAATACATATAATTCATCAGAAAGGACCATTATTGAACTTCCTTCAGGAACATATTACTTTTCAAAAGGCGGAGAGGCAAAAAATGAAGATTATGTTATTAAACTTACAAATAATACAACAATAAAAGGATCAGGAACTTCGGAAAATGAAGCAACAATCTTAAAACCATATGCACCAGATAACACAATTGAAAAAGGATTAGATATGTTTTATTATAATCATTTAACAGATACAAAAGGTGCAGAAGCAAAATACCTTGAAAATGTAAGTTTTTCAAATTTTGTTATAGATGGTAATGATGTTAGAGCAAAAAAATACACAAGTGCCGGAAAAGGATTTATGATAAATTTATGCAAAAATTGTACATGGGATAACATGGTTGTAAAAAATACAGATGGAACTGGATTTGGAATGGATAACCTTATTGATAGTAAGATAACAAATAGTACAGCTATAAATTGTGGAAAATTAGCAACAACAACTTCATATGGAGCATCTGGATTTGGTATAGGTACAGGTTACTCCAATGAAGAATCCGTACTTATTGAAAACTGTACAGCAATTGGAAATAAAAAATATGGATTCTTCTTTGAACATCAAGGCTATTTTGAAAATGGTGAAAGTGATGATAACAGAACATACAAAGCGACAAAAGCGGTAGGATTTACTGTAAAAAATTCAACTGCAACAGGAAATCTATATAACTTTGGTGCTAATAGAGGAAATGATGTCAGCTACATAAACTGTTCAAGTACAAAAGATAATACAACGATAGATGGTACTCCTGTAGGATATACGCAATCTGATATATATTTCACTGATCAATCTCGTAGAACAAAAATAGAAAACTTTCAAACAGATAATATGTTTACTGATGTTAGTAAATCATCACCATATTATGATGCTATTAAATGGGCATATCTTAATAGTATGATATATGGAGTAGGCAACTATACTTTCGGTTTGAATGTAAATGCAACTAGAGCAGATGTTGTAACAATTCTATGGAGATATTCAGGTAGAAAAGGAGATGTTGTTTTTGGATTACATGAAGATGCAAAAGTAAAAACTGATTTCAAAGATGTATCAAGCAATGCCCTTTATGCAGGTGCTGTAAGCTGGGCTGCAGAAAATAAAATAACAAATGGTACTTCATCAACAACATTCTCACCAAATAAAAATGTTACAAGAGAACAATTTGTAACAATGTTATGGCGTTACGCTGGAAGTCCAAATGTAAAAGGAAGTTTACCATTTAAAGATGTAAAAAAATCATCACCATATTATAAGGCAATAAAATGGGCATATAAAAAGAATATAACAAATGGAACCAGTAACACTACCTTTTCTCCAAAAGCAAATTGTACAAGGGAACAAGTTATTACTATGATATACAGATATAATAATACACTATAGTAAAAAAAGTCCTAAAAAAGAAAGAAAATTAGTATATTACTTTTCTTCTTTCTTTTTTTTTGGTAAAATAATACGTTGAAGGAGTTGATAGAATGAACCTTTTAAGGAAATTATTCGATCACGAATATAAAGAAATGAAAAAGTTTACTACTTTAGCAGACAAAGTAATGGCTTTAGATGAAGAGTATTCAAAATTAACAGATACAGAATTACAAAATAAAACAGAAGAGTTTAAAAATCGTTTAAGAGACGGCGAAACATTAGATGATATCTTAGTAGAAGCATTTGCAACTGCACGTGAAGCTGCATTCCGTGTACTAGGTGAAAAACACTTCTATGTACAAATTTTAGGTGGTCTTGCTATCCATTATGGAAATATAGCTGAAATGAAAACAGGTGAAGGAAAAACTTTAACCAGTGTATTACCCGCTTACTTAAATGCCTTATCTGGTGAAGGTGTTCACATCATAACAGTAAATGAATATCTAGCAACCCGTGATGCTGAATGGATGGGTAAAATACATGAATTTTTAGGTTTAACTGTTGGTGTTAATACAAGAGACTTATCTCCTAAAGAAAAACAAGAAGCATACAACTGTGATATTTTATATTCAACAAATAATGAAATTGGTTTTGACTACTTAAGAGATAACATGGTTGTTCATAAAGAAGACAGAGTACAAAGAAAACTAAACTTTGCCATTATCGATGAAGTTGACTCAGTTTTAATAGATGAAGCTAGAACACCATTAATAATCTCCGGTGGTGAAATGAAAAGTGCCAATCTATACATTGATGCAGACCGTTTTGCTAAAAGTTTAAAAGATGAAAAAGACTATATTTATGATGAAAAAACAAAAAGTGTTAATTTAACGGATGCCGGTTCAGAAAAAGCTGAAAAGACATTTAACATTAAGAACTTATATGAAATAGAAAATGCAGGGCTTCTACATTACATAAATCAAGCATTACGAGCTAACTACTCTATGAAAAATGATGTTGACTATGTAGTACAAGATGATGAAGTTATAATAGTTGATCAGTTTACTGGACGTTTAATGAAAGGAAGAGCTTATTCCGATGGATTACACCAAGCAATAGAAGCTAAAGAGGGTGTAACAATAAATCAAGAAACTAAGACTCTAGCAACTATCACATTCCAAAATTTATTTAGAATGTATAAGAAATTATCGGGTATGACAGGTACTGCTAAGACAGAAGAAGAAGAATTTAGAAATATATATAACATGTATGTTATTGAAATTCCTACTAATAAACCAGTTATTCGTGTCGATGCTCCAGACCTAGTTTATGCTACTAAAGAAGCAAAATACAAAGCAATCATAAATTTTGTAAAAGAACGTTATGAAAAAGGACAACCAGTTTTAATTGGTACAATAGCAATTGAAACAAGTGAATTAATAAGTAGTTTATTAAAACAAGCAAAAATCCCTCATGAAGTATTGAATGCTAAAAACCATGCTCGTGAAGCTGAAATAATTTCAAAAATCGGTTTAGGCAAATCTGTTACTATCGCAACTAACATGGCTGGCCGTGGTACAGATATCAAACTATCAGACGAAATAAGAAATTTAGGTGGATTATGTGTTGTAGGTACTGAAAGACATGAGTCCCGTCGTATTGATAACCAGTTAAGAGGTCGTTCTGGACGTCAAGGAGATCCTGGTTATACTCAATTCTTCGTTTCAATGAAAGATGACCTAATGGTACGCTTTGGTTCTGATCGTATCGGTGAAATGATGAAGAACATGGGTCTAGGTGACCAAGCTATTCAAAGTAAAACATTTACTAGGTCAATTGGAACAGCACAAAAGAGAGTTGAAGGAAACAACTTTGATATTCGTAAACAATTATTACAATATGATGATGTAATGAATAATCAAAGAGAAATAATATATGAAAAAAGAAATACTATTTTAGATAGTGATTCAATTCATGAAATGGTATTAAGTTCATTTAGACATCACGTAGAAGACTTAGTAAATTCTCATTTAGCACCAGAAGGAATGCTAACAGATAATGACTTAAATGAAATAGTAGATTTTGCTAATGAAAATCTATTGAAAAAAGATATTAAGAAAAGTAGTATCTCTGGAATTACAACAGAAGAGGTAATCGATAAAATTGCACAACAAGTAATAGCTGAATATGAAGAAAAAATCAAAGAGATACCAGAAGAAATAACTGATGAATTCGAAAAAGTTATAACATTACAAGTTGTGGATAACTATTGGATGGAACATATCAACACAATGTCTCATTTAAGAGAAGGAATTCACTTAAGAGGATATGCTCAAGAAGATCCATTAAGAGCTTATACTATGGAAGGGTTTGACTTATTTGACTCTATGCTTCAAAAGATAGATAAAGATATAAGTATCTTCTTATTAAAGGCAGAAGTTCGTCACAATGTTGAAAGAAAAACAGTATCAAAAAAACAAATAACTAACGAAAGTGATGAAGGAGTAAAGAAAACTCCAAAGAAGTCAAAAAAAATAGGTCGTAACGATCCTTGTCCATGTGGCTCTGGTAAGAAGTACAAACAATGCTGTGGTAAATAGCTCGCAAACCCTTATAAAATAAAGAATTGTCAAAAATAGAAAAAATGATAAATTTGTCTACTGATGACAATTTGTTCACGACTTGTCCACATAGTATAAATAATGTGGAAAGAATTAAAAAAATAAGTAAAAAGGATGCAGACGACATTTTTAAACCGACATCCTTTTTACTTGTAGTGATTTTTGACATATTAATATTAATTTGTTATAATTTAAATGTAGTAAATCAATTAGTCATTCGCGTTTTACTATCAGATAAACAAATGTTTAAAGGAATAATGAAGAGTCTTAAGAATCTCCTCATGAATGACAAAAAATATACACATTAATTTTGTGATTGTTTTTTGTGTCGTATTCATGAAAGGAGACTTGCTAACCATTGTCAAGTCTTTTTTTATTGCTATTTTTTCTAAAAGAAGGTAGATTTCCCCTTACCCCAAATTATACTTAATTATATATTTCTTTTACTCTTGCATAATATATTCTCAAAAATTTATTTAATCCTGCAATTTTAGCTAATGTTTTATTTTTACCTTCTGCTTCTTTTCTTAACATAAATAGATATACTGCATTATCTGTTTTTGGCCTACAAGACTTAATACTCTTAGTTATTTCATAGCCAACTTTTCTTAAATATTTATTTCCTCGTTTACTTATATGTCTATTACTTGAATTAAAATTTCCTGATTGATATGGTGGCGCATCTATGCCACAAAATGCTATCAAACAATTAGCATTTTTAAATCTTCTTATGTCACCAATCTCTGCAATAAGTCTTGCTCTGGTTTTAGGTCCAACACCTTTCATTTCATTAACAATATCAAACTCTTCTAATTGCATTGCAAGTTCATCCATTTTTGATATAATATCATTAGTTACTTTTATAGAATTTCTTAAAAGTAATATACAGCTATCAATAGATAGTTGTAATGATTCATTATATGGACATGAAGTTATTATTGTTGGAGCTTTTGCATAAAGGTTATCTCCAATAATTTTACCAACTTTATGTCTATATTTTTTTGCTATATTATCTATTTCATTAACAAATTCTTCTTTAGTTTTTTCTAATACTAAATTTGGATATGAGTATTTTTCATAGATATCCAATAATAATTCATATCTATTTTCTTCATCAACAATACTTTTAATTCCAGGAAAAGTCTTATCAATCATATTTGTTAATTGAATTTTTAAACTTGTTTTAATTTTTATATATTGAGTATACTGCCTTGAAAGAAATTGTAACTGTTCTCTAATTTCATCTGATGGTTCAAATTTTCTTAATTTAAACCATTTATCACTACAATAACTAGCTAATTTTAAAGAATCCTTTCTGTCATTTTTAACTTTTCTAAGATCCATATCACAATACTTTTTTATAACTAAAGCATTTTCTACACAAACAAAATAATCTTTTTCAATTAATGAATTTAATATTGGTAAATGATAATGTCCTGTGGCTTCCATTAGAAATTTTATTTCTTCTTTATTTATATTTTTTATTTTTGATAATAAAATATCAAATCCTTCTTGATCATGATTAATTTCAAATGGTTCTTCAACAACTTCGCCTTCTGTTGTAATTATTGAAATTGTACTTTTTCCTTTTGAAACATCAATTCCTACTGCATACATCAATTCTCCTCCTTCTATTAATAACTGGTTCCATCTCTTTTACATATCTTCATCCTGGCTTGTGACGCGAAAGTACATAAGTATTTCAACTTGCTTAATCGAATGTATTATGCAAAGGATGATCAACTGTCCTCCTTTACGAACGCGAAGTTCAGGTGTGATTTCGTTGACCAATTATCCTCTTACATAATAATAAAAAAGAGTGTAATAATCAATTCATTATTTGAATTAAATATTACACTTATATGGTACCAGGTTCTTTTTATATACAATCACATTTTATATTAAGAGAGGATGGTAGAAAATGAAAACAAACGAACATGATTTTTACAGTGAAATAGCTAATTGGTCTTTTGAAGATATAGACTATACTAGCGAAGTAATTACAAATTGGATTTATGAAGATGAAATAAAAAAACGTGTAAAAGAAAATACAAAAATTTTAGATTTGGGAACAGCAGCAGGAGAAAAAGTACTTAAAAATTTTCCAAATTGTGCTGAAATATTGGGAACAGATTTCTCTGATGAAATGATAGAAACAGCTAATAAAAATTTATTACAAAGTGGAAGAAAGAATATTTTATTTAGAGTTATGAATAATCTAAAAATGGATACTCCAGATAATTACTTTGATATAGTAACAGCACGTCATACAATAATTGATCCATTGCAAATATATAAAACATTAAAAACAGGTGGACAACTTGTTATAAGAGGTGTTGATAAATTGGATTGTTGGTCTTTAAAAAGAATGTTTAAAAGAGGTCAAGCATATCACGATGTTAAGCCTATAAGCTTAATTGATTATGAAGCAATAATGGATGCAGGATTTAAAGAAGTAGAATTAATTCCACTTCATGTAATAGAGTACTATAAAACAAAAGAAGATTTATATGCTTTACTAGTTAAAACTCCAATATTAGATGACTTCTCAGAAGAATCATTTAATGAATATGAAAGAAAACCAATAGAGAAGGAAACATTTGAAAAATATGTTAAACAAAACACTACTGAAAAAGGCATCAAATTAATCAGAAGATATTATGGAATAATTGGGAAAAAATAATAATTACTAGTATGAATGCGAACAGTTTTTGTTAGCGTTCTGTCTATTTATAAAAGAACAAAATAATGAAAGATATAACAAAAGTTATTAAATTTTGAAGATGAAATGAATAAAATTTAATTTGGTCAAATTCGAGCAAATTGATTGTTTAATAATATAAAAAAATAGTATAATATCTAATATAAATTAGTGAAAAAATATTAGGATAAGGATGATAAAACATGGATAATAAATTAATTGGAAATGAGAAAAATATTTTGTTCTATAATGATGAAGAAGGAAATACAAAAGTAGAAGTACTATTAGAAAATGAAGATGTTTGGTTAAATGCCGAGGCATTAGCAGCACTTTTTAATATTGATAGAAGTGGAATTGTAAGACATATTAACAATATTTATAAAGATGAAGAGCTAGATGAAAATAGCACATGTGCAAAAATTGCACATATGGGTAATGTTGGTAAGCAAACTTACAATACTAAGTATTATAATCTTGATATGATTATTTCTATTGGATTTAGAGTTAACTCTAAAAAAGCAATTAAATTTAGAATTTGGGCAAATAAAATAATTAAAGATTATATGGTTCAAGGTTTTGCTTTAAATGATGAAAGATTTTTAAAAGCAAAAAAATCTGATCAAGAGTATTTTAAAAGATTACTTGAAAGAATTAAATTAATTCGTACAAGCGAGAGAATGTTTTATCAAAAAATTACTGATATATTTGCTGAATGTTCTATTGATTATGATAAAAATAGTGATACTGCAATAACTTTTTATAAAACTATTCAGAATAAATTTCATTATGCAATTACTGGAAACACTGCTGCTGAAATAGTTTATAAAAGAGTGGATTCTACAAAAGAAAATATGGGACTTACTACTTGGGAAAAATCACCTGATGGAAAAATTTTAAAATCTGATGTAATTATTGCCAAGAACTATTTAAATGAACAAGAAATTAAAAATTTAAATAATTTAGTAAACTTATTTTTGGATATCGCTGAAAATAATGCAGAAAGAAGTATAACTATGTATATGGAAGGTTGGAAAAATGAAGTAGAAAATGCCTTAAAAGTTTTTCATTATGAAGTTTTAGAAGGAAAAGGAAAAATCTCACATAAACAAGCAGTCGAAAAAGCGGAAAACGAATATGAAAAATATAAAATTATACAGGATAAAAATTATGTGTCAGATTTTGATAAACTATTAAGAGAAACAAAGCAAATTGAAAATAAATAAATTGCACATTAGATAAAAAAACAAAAATATGATATACTCATATCAAGAGAACGAATGTGGACAGTGTCCACAATTTGTCCACAGTAGAGAAATATTTATAATATAAATAGTACGGATAATACAGATAATATAGATAATATAGATGATACCTAGTCTGGAAAAGCCTGAAATACAAGTAATATTATAAATACAAATAATACAGATAATATGGGAGTACAAAGTTCTTGTGACTCTGGTAAGAAATATAAACAATGTTGTGGAAAGTAATATAAATGAGTGAAAATCATTAATTTAAAAATCAGCAATTTGGTTCGAGTTTTAGAACTTGTCCACAAAAATTAAAAATATGTAGTAAAATAAAGGTGTGAACAATGATTATATTTGTTGACACCTTTTAAAATCTAATAGAAATGTGGGCAAATAATGGAAGAAAATAACAATAATATTGTAATTTATCAAACTGATAATTTGTTTAGAGAGTTAATTCAAGCTTTGCTAGATAAAATTATTATAGATAAATATAGAAATTATTTATAAATTTAGTATATTGAATAATTAGAACTTTGTCGCAAGTGGCGAGAATGTGTGCATAAAAATGATAAACTACTTATACAAGAAAAAACATAATAAAAAATAATTGTCGTAAGAACAAACGTTTGATATTATATATAACAAGGGAGGTAATCGATGAATCAAGACAAAATACATTTAGTAAATAAAATATTTAATAATGAAACCATTAGAACAGTTTGGGATAAGGAACAAGAAAAATACTTTATAAGTGTTGTTGATTTAGTTGGAGTTATTTCAGAAAGCAAGGATAAGCAAGCCTATTGGAGAAAACTTTAGCAACGTTTAAAAGAAGAAGGAAATGAAACCGTGACAAATTGTCACGCTTTGAAATTAAAAGCGCAAGATGGCAAATATCGTATGACAGATGTTGTTGATATTGAGGGAATGTTTAGAATTATAGAATCAATTCCTAGTAAAAATGCAGAGCCAATAAAACAATGGTTAGCTAAACTAGGTAGTGAAAGAATAGATGAAACTTTTGATCCATCACTTGCCGCTCAAAGAGCTATAGATATATACCGAGCTAAAGGTTATGATGAAAAATGGATTGCAAAAAGATTAAAAGGAATCCAAGATAGAAAAGAATTAACTGATATTTGGCAAGAAAATGGTGTGGTTGAAGGTAAGAAATATGCTATACTAACTAATGAGATCTATAAAGAATGGTCTGGTATGACGGCAAAAGAATATAAACAATACAAAGGACTTCGTAAAGAATCTTTAAGAGATAATATGGATAATATTGAAATAATATTAACTGATTTATCGGAAGAAACTGCAAAAAGACTTGCAGAGAAACATAAACCGCAGGGTTTAGAACAAAATAAAGAAGTAGCCAGAATGGGTGGACATGCTGCAAAGGTAGCAAGAGAAGATATAGAAAAAAATTTAGGAGAATCTGTTGTTACTAAACAAAATAGATTAAATTATGAATATAATGAAACAAAGAAATTAGAAGTTTCTAAAAACTAGGCTGTATCTGTGAAAAAAACATTGAAGAACTAGCATTATTATTAATGCACTTAACATTTTGGAAAGATGATCCAAGTTCTTTTGAATATAGCTTAAAACAATGCTGTGGAAAGTAATATAAGATAAGTGGAAATTAATAATTCGAAAATATTAATTTTATTCAGATTTCATAACTTGTCCACAAAACATTAAAAATATGTAGTAAAATAAAGGTGCGAACAATGATTATATTTGTTGACGTCTTTTAAAATATAATAGAAATGGGGCACAATAATGGAAGAAAATAACAATAATATTGTAATTTATCAAACAGATGATGGAATGACAAAAATAGATGTAAAACTTGAAGATGAAACAGTATGGTTATCACAACAACAAATGGCAGAATTGTTTTCGACATCTAGAACAAATATTATTGAACATATAAATAATATTTATGCTGAAGAAGAATTGGATAAGAATTCAACATGTCAAAATTTCCGACAAGTTCGAATAGAAGGTAATAGAACAGTAAATAGAGAGATTCCATATTACAATTTAGATATGATTATTTCTTTAGGATATAGAATAAAATCAAAAGTTGCTACTAATTTTAGAAGATGGGCGACTGAAAGATTAAAAGAATATATGATTAAAGGCTTCACCATGGATGATGAAAGGCTTAAAGGTAACGGAGGCGGCAATTATTGGAAAGAATTGCTTGCAAGAATTAAAGATATAAGATCATCTGAAAAGGTATTATATAGACAGGTTCTTGATTTGTATGCGACTGCTGTAGATTATAATCCTAAAGACAGTAAATCAATTGAATTTTTTAAAATTGTTCAAAATAAACTTCATTATGCTGCCCATGGACATACAGCACCTGAAGTAATATATGAAAGGGCAAATTCTGATAAACCTTTTATGGGATTAACTACTTTTAAAGGTGATTTGCCAGTAATGAGTGATGTTATAATTGCTAAAAATTATTTAAAAGAAGAAGAATTAAAAATTTTAAATAATTTAGTATCTGGATATTTTGATTTTGCTGAAATACAAGCAATTAGACATAATCCAATGCATATGGATGATTATATTAAACAATTGGATACAATCCTTTCTAGTACTGGAGAAAAGTTACTTACTGGTGCAGGTGCAATTAGTCATGATAAAGCAATAGAAAAAGCAAAAGATGAATATAAGAAATATCAAGTAAAAACAATAAGTCCGGTGGAAAAAGAGTATTTAGAAACTTTAAAAGCAATAAGTAATAAAATTGGTAATAAAGCAAAGAATGAATAGAGTGTATCATCTAGATAGATTCTGTTTTTGCAGGATAAAATCACAAATTAACAAATTTTAAAGATGGTATGGAAAAAATATCAT
>CAVAJX010000039.1:0-3989 GCA_963589235.1 bacterium
ATACTGGTCCTATTAAAGGAGGTTCATTGTCTTCTTCATATCCTGTTGTTACATTCGTAGTTACAGCTAGTTTATCAAATGTAAAACTAGTTGTATCATGTTGAAGATATATTTTCATATCATACTTTGTTTTATAATAATTAATATTTGTTTTTTTAGAAACATACACAGTTACTTCTTCTTGACTATTTGCTTTTATAGTTAAATTACTTAAAGCATTACCAGTGGAATCTGTTAAGTCGAATTTTGTACTATCTGTTGTTAGCTGATAAGAAACATCTGTATCACCTGAATTAGCAACTTTTATTGTTATAGGTTTTCTTTCAACATTAGTTAGATCAACACTTTCCGTTATTAGATCGGCAGCTACTTTACCAGAATCATCAAAATTAAATGTCATATTTAAATCATAATCTCCAGAGACTGCTGAATTGATGTAACGATATGTTACTTCGAATGTTACACTTTCTCCTGGTAAAAGATATGTTCCAGTTGTTAAATTTGTTACTTCATAGCTTATTATATTTTTTGTTGTATCTGATACATTAAATGTTTCACCAGTGTACTTTTGTACTGAATCTGTACCATTTGATATGGTAACACTATATGTAATAAATGATACTTCTGATGATGAAAAAGTTGTTGATGCATTAGTAGTTAACGAAGAATATTCTGGTAATTCAGTCATAGTAACGCCATTTGAATCTGTTGAATAAAATTCACTTATAAATAATTCATTAAGTTTTGTTGAGGAAACACTTCCTGAAACTGATATTGTTGATTGCATAGCAGCATATCCTATATTAAGTAAAAAAAGTAGTAAAAATAAAGATATTGCTATGGCATTTTTTTTATTAATCTTCATTTTTACCTTCTTCTTTCATAATTCTATTCATTGAATAATAATAAATATATACTAAACCAGAGTTAGTTGGCACTATAAATGCACTCTTTGTCTTACTTGGTTCTTGACAGAATAATATTGGTGAGCCTGATGAGTTTCTTATTTCGAATAAGTCTTCAAATTCTTCTACTAATACTATTTGAAATTTGTTATAACTTAGTTCTGACTGTATTTTTGAAATATACTGACCATAGTTATTAAAGATATCTTTTAAACCTTTATTGTACATAGTATAACAGTTCTTAGTCTTTTTAGCATAAATAATTGTTCTTACTGTTAATACAACAGATACCATTATTAATATTATACCTAGGGTAAATAATCTTACATCCATGTAATTTGTATCTACACATTCTATTAATTTATCTGTTCCATTATTTAAAACATAATTCATATCAACATTAACAGTATTTGTTGTTAAAGGCATAGACATGGATATAACTGCATCATCCTTTATATTAGGTTCATATCCTTCACAATTACCTTTTATACCAATGTGTAATTTTAATGTTAATTTACTACTTGTTCCTGAAAGATTATATCTTTTAATAAATGCACTTGCTATTGTATTATAGTAGTTATAATCTAAATTAACTGTTTTATTTATAGTAAAAGAATTATTTATTGTACTTGTTACTGTTTCTTTTGGTAATACTGTATCTACTTTTTGATATAGTTTTTTATCATTACTATCTAATATATCTAATGTTGATTCTATATAATAGTAGTATGAATAATCTATATCTTCTTTAATAGATAATTCGTATGTAAAGTTTGCTTCTATATAATTAATTAAGCTTGCTATATATTGATTTCCTTTTCCTAAGTAAGGTCCAAAGTATTCATTATCTTTTAAGTATACTTTGTAGTCTAAATCACTTTTTTCATCATAATGTAAATAGTAATTTTTATCTTGATTAAATGAGGCATATAAACTGAATATTGATGAGACAAATAATATTATAATTATTACTATTGATAATTTTATTGTTTTGTTTCTTTTATTTGTTTCTTTAATAATATTATCAATTTGTTTCTTATTCATGTTATACCTCCTTTACTTAATTATTAAATAATGATCTAAACCAGATAGCTGGAAATCCTATATACTTTATTCTTTTATGTATGATGCCTACAATGTTTTCTTTATAAACATAACCAGAGTCTGCATATTTATTATTATCTCCTTTTGTTACATATACGTATTCATCATTAAATACTCCTATTTCTGTAATTCTATGAATTACATTTTTATCTTTCTTAGCATAGATTATGATATCTCCTATTTCTAATTCTTGATCTTTGTACTTTTCAAATATAACGGCGTCTCCATAATTTATCGTTCCTGTCATTGAACCTGATCCTATGGCCATAATTCCATATTTAAATGCACATGATACAAGAGCTGTTGCTAGAAGAATGATTATTAATAGAATTATTGTACTTATACTTATTCCTTTTCTCTTCCTCATGACTGCTTCAAACTCTACTCTATCAAACATATATGACATTGTAAGATATATAATCAATGGTAATGTTATTTTAAATACTGATTTAACCAGAAGATTCATGTTAGGAATAACTGGTATAAAGTAATAACTTATTATAGTTATAATTCTATATACTATGATTGTTTTATAGCCATATTTAACTGTCATTCTATTATATACTACGTTGTTTACTATACTTGGAAATAGAACTGTACCCAGAAATGTAACTGTTGAGTCAAGGCTTCTTAAGTTTACTGTTGAGCCAAATATTGTTACATCTACTATTATAAAAAGGATTATTGTTAATAGTTTAAATACTTTGGTGTTTCCTTTATTTATAGCAAACTGGTATCGTAGGAACTCTTGAATTATTATTATTATTGTTAATGGTATTACAATTACAAGTATTATGTGTTCACTAATTGGTAAAGCATTTTTTGAAAAGTCTGTTAATAGACCAATTACATAATGAATACTTACTTGTATTACTCCAATGAGTGCCATTGTTCCTAGTATTGTATTTTTATTAAATATGTTGCATCGTCTATATTTAAATATTTTTTTTGATATTATTAATAGAGCGATAAATATTAGTGCTAATTCTACTTTGCTATTCATATTTAGCACAAGAAGATTAAGAAGGAAAAATATTATGAGGATAACTAAGTAATAATTTGCTAACTTACGTCTCTTTATCATAGTATTTCCTCCTTAACTATTTTCTACTAAATATTAAGTTTATTCTTGAACAGCTTCACCTTTAGCAGTTACAGTGAATGTAGCTTCATTTGCGGCTTCTGTTTGATCATCAAATGCCTTTATTAATGCAACTCTTACTGTTACTGTTGTTGTTCCATCTGGAGCTACGCTTGATGCACCAGTTGCCATTGTAGTTGTAACACTATAATGTTCAGTATCAGATATAGCTGATGTAACTTCAGCTGTAATATTAGCCTTTAAGTCTGTACTTTTATTAATTATTGTATATGTAGCTTCTCCATATTCGCCAACATATTTTAAGTTAGAAACTTTAAATTCAGCTACATCTACACTTGTATAACTTGCTTCTACTTTTGTTGGATTTGTTTCATCTTCATTTACTTTTGTTTTTGTTGTTCCAGTATTTTTAACAATGTTTGTATCATCTTTTACGAACTGTATATCAAAATCAGTAGTTGCAGTTGCATGTCCATTGATTGTTACTTTATCAGAACTTACTGCTGCGTAACCTATACCAATAGTTACAAGTAATAATAGTACTAAGATAAGAAGTCCTTTATTTTTCTTTTTCATTTTTTCACCTCCTTACTTTTAATAACTAATAAATATAAAACCATCTGGAATACCCGTCAGAGCACTTTACCCTATTGTCGATTTTATACTATAAACATTTTACAATATTCGACAAAAAAAAACAACCTACATTTTGAGGTAGGTTGTTAAAATTTTATTTTAAAAATTTAAAAATTTCTTCTTTTGATGAGATTTTTAATTTATCAAATATTTGTTTCTTATGAAATTTAACAGTATTTTCACTGATATTCATACTTATAGCAATTTGTCTTACTGATTCATTTTTAAGTAAATGATTGCAT
>CAVAJX010000040.1:0-4797 GCA_963589235.1 bacterium
TGACTTCTCACAATAAACCTTTTTCGACCATTATTCCCATTCTTGTACTCCTCGTGCTTCCCTAATACTTCGCAGATACTTACGTGTATAGTGGACTTTCACCACCTAGTTATATGCCATGCACGGCACACAAGAAAACACCTAACTAAGAACAGTTAGGTGAAACCAAAACCTAAGGCAACACCCAACCGATCAAAATTGAATGTTCCTTTTTATTTTATGAGGCTTGCCTGATCTATATACATAATATCATAAAAAGTTACCTTTTACAATAATTCTAAATATTTATTTAACATTTCAATTTCTAATTCATTAACTAATTTAACAAAATCAGTATAGTCTCCAGTAGTATGTGCCTTATCTAAAGCATTATAGTATTCTAATCTTTTTTCTTTTTTTATAATTACCGGAAGATACCCATTATTCATTAAAGATAGATTCATAACTAATCTTGAAGTTCTACCATTACCATCAACAAATGGATGAATTTTAACTAATTCACCATGTAATAATGCAGCTCTAATAATTGGATGATATTTTTTCCAATTTTTATAGTTAATAATTAATTTTTCCATTAGTTCAGGAACTATTAAATAATCTGGTGGAATATGTACAGCACCTTTTATTTTTACATTCTCATCTCTATATTTACCAGCATTATCATCATCAATTTCTTTTAAAACTAATTGATGAATATTTTTAATATTCCATTCCGTAACAGGTTCCCTATCCTTAATAAGATCATCTAAAAATAATATTGCTTGTTCATGGTTAATAACTTCTAAGTGTTCTTTTAAAGATTTACCGCCAACTGTGATACCTTCTAAAACAATTTGTGTTTCTCTTAATGTTAATGTATTTCCTTCTATACCGTTACTATTATAAGTCCACTCTAAATTAATAGATTCTTTTAAAGATTTTAATGTTTCTTTTGATATTGGTCTCTTTGAATTTAATTTTTCATTTAATTCATCAACTTTATCAAAATAATTATCAGGTAAATCAAATTTAAATTCCGTATTATCTAATCTAACACTTCTTTTATCAGCTGGTTTATTAGCATTGATAGGAATATTCCAATTATTACCTACTTTAACAGCACCTTCAATTCTTCCATCTTGTAGTAATTGCCTTATTCTTCTTTCACTAATATTCCATTTTTGTACTGCTTCTTTTGTAGTCATATATTCCATAACCTTCACCTCGGTTTACATTATACCGCAAACGGTAGTATTTGTCAATATATTTTATACCGTTATCGGTATGTTACAATAACATTTTACTTTTAAAACATTATGTAATTTATTTTGACAAATTAACAGTAATCAAAAAAGTATATATAAATAATTTAAAACTATATATACCTTTTTAATATCCTACGACTCTTTACCAAGACATTTAATATAACAAATATTATCAAAATCAATTTTAGAAATAATATCATTCATCTCTTCAATATTCATTTTTCTTATTCTATCTATCTTATCTGGAATAATATCTCCATATCTGATTAAATCATCACCAACATTACTCGCAACACTATCAACATAATCAAAAAGTTTAACTTCATTAGCAATCCATACTTTTTTCATTCTATTAACTGCTGCCTCATCAATTTTGATATTAGCAATTTCTTTTTTAAACTCTGCAATAAACTTATCAGGTTCATTACTAGAAGCAATTACTAAATAGTTTTTAAATCCTGAGATACTTTCCCAGTCAGAAGATATATTATTAATTAATTTCTTATTTCTAAGTCTTTCTCTAAATAATGATGAAGCACCAAATGTCAATGTCGTAAACATTTGTAAATATAAATCTAAAGTTATATCTTCATAATCACCAAGTTTACTAGTAGGAACCTTTAATCCTATCGCAACTTTAGGTACTTTAATATTAGTATAGAAAACTTCTTCTTTTGTATTAACATTTTCATCTTCTAAAGTTTCTTCTACTACTGGCTTACCTTTATTTTCTATTTTATCCATATAATTATGAATAACTTCACTTGCCTCATCTTTATCAAAGTTACCAACTAATAATAAAAACATATTATTAGGACTATAAAAATTATTATAACAAGTATACAAGTCTTCTTTTGTAATTTTCATAATTGAAGAAACAGTACCACCAATATCTATTCTTCTAGGATGATTAACATAAAGAGCTTCTCTTAACTTTGTCTCAACTTGCCAATCTGGCATATCAGCATACATATTTAATTCTTCCGCAATAATTCCCTTTTCTTTTTCAACATTTTCATCTGTATAATAAGGTGAATTAACATAGTCCATTAAAAACTCTAAATTATCATAAAAGTTCTTTGTACCATAACATATATACTGTGTCCTATCAAAAGAAGTAAATGCATTTGCGCCAGTACCGGACTTAGAAAAATAAGTAAATGGATCTACTCCGTCCTCTTGTTCAAACATCTTATGTTCCAAGAAATGAGCTATTCCATCTGGAACTCTAACACTTTTTTTCTCGCCAAATGGAATAAATTCAGTAGTCTCAGACCCAAATCTAGTTGCATAAGCCATAAAATAATTTTTCTTATTAGAATAAGGTATCAAATAAACTTCTAATCCATTATCTAAAACTTCTTTATAACAACTAACATCTAATCCTTTTAACTCAATCTCTGTCATCTTTAACACCCTCTAAATAAAATATCGTATCAATTATTACTTTTTTCGCAACTTTAACAATTTCACTTTTTGTAACTTTATTTATTTTCTCTTTCTTAGTTTCAATATCATCAGTACCAAGTAATTCCATCATCAAATAACTATCAATTATCTTACCTTGACTATCCTCAATTTCTTCAAATGCTGTATTAAGATATTCTTTAGCCATATCAATATCACTTTGTTTAAACTTGCCAAGACACATATCTCTTAAATCTTTTTCAATTAAACTAACTGTCTTCTTATAATTAACTCTATCAATTCCAGCTCTTATAATTAAAACATTATCTAACTTATTAGGAAAAGAATGTATCGTATAACAAAGTGAATTTTCTTCTCTAACTTCTTTAAATAACTTAGAATCAGAACATCCCCCAAAGATAACATTAAATAATGTTAATGGATAATTTCTCTCATACTCACTAAGTCCATATACTCTACAAGCAATAGCTAACTTAGACTGTGTATTATCAATAGTCTCTCTTCCAATTAATTTCTTACTACGAGCTTTCTTCTCTTCAACAATAAATGGAACAGTACGTTTCTTCAAAACATTAAATTTAAAATATTTCTTTATTAAATCTGTAACACTTTTTTCATCTATATTACCAATAACAAATATATCAACCAAATCATTATTAATCATATCTAAATAATATTGATATAAATTACTTCCATCAATTTTATCAAGATCTTCAATATAACCAGTCATCCTATATGAAATAGGTTCACCTTTTCCAAATACCTCTGCCATTCTAATTAAACTATAATTACTAGCATCTTCTTTAATAGAATTTAAAGCACTTTTAGCGGCACTTTTAACTATTTCAAGTTTTTCTTTATTAAAAGCATCATCCTTAACATCTGGATTAAATATAATTTCACTTAAAAAGTCAATTGCTGAAGCAAAGTTACCTTCCTCAGTATATTTATCATTTAATACTGATAAATAAAAATCTGTATTAATATAATTTCCAAGACGCGAATTAGTAGTATGTATATCAGCAGCATATAGATTCTGAGCCTTAATAGTCAAATCTCTTTTGCTTTTATATTTCTTACTAGACTGAATAAACATATCACATAAAATGTTACGTATTGTAATTTCTTCTTTTTTAATAACTCTATGGAATGAAACTCTTACTTCAATAGTTTTAAACTTATCAGTATTAATTAAATGTAATTTATAAGAACCAAAATCTTTCTTAGTATATTTCATATTTCACGTCTCCTCTATCAATTAGTATATTCACTATTTTAATTTTTATTAGAAACAGTTTCTAAAGCTAATGTAATCATATCATTTAATGATTTTTCTCTCATCTCACTAGTTAAACTTCTCTTATCAAACTTAGAATCAACTACTGTCATTAATGAAGTAGCTCTTTTATTTAATTTTTTAGCTAAATAGAAAAGACAGAAAGCTTCCATTTCACTTGCTAAAAAATCTTCATTCGGAAAATTACTCATAAACTTATCACCATCAACATATGGATCAAAAACATCACTAGTAATAATTTTACCAGTTTTTAAATTTAAACCTAATCTACCAGCTGTATTCATAATTTCATGATTTAATTCTTTATTAGATTCATACTCTTTCTCAGTATCACCATCAAAAAGTAATGGAAATGTACTAACAGAATAAGAACTTGTTGCTAAAACAACATCAAGTAATTTTACATCTTTATGAATAGTACCAGATGTACCAATTCTAATAATAGTATTTACATCGTAAAACTTAAATAATTCATATGCATAAATTCCCATACTTGGAATTCCCATTCCAGATGGAAATACTGTAACTTTATTTCCTTTATACTCGCCAGTATAAGCATACATATTTCTAACTGTATTAACTACTTTTACATTATCTAAAAAGTTATCAGCTATATATTTAGCTCTTAATGGATCTCCTGGCATTAATACTACTTTCGCAATATCTTCTAATTTACTTTCTATATGTGCTGTCATAATTATTCACTCTCCTATACACCCATTATAACATATTAAAAGAAGAAGTATCAATTATTCAGATACTTCTCCAGGATAAAATGTGAATAATTAGCAAAAATGTTACATTAAAATTAAAATAATAATTAGGGAA
>CAVAJX010000041.1:0-4646 GCA_963589235.1 bacterium
ATTTTCCCTAATTATTTAATTTTATTTATGTAACATTTTCCCTAATTTTTCACAGCTGTTTTACTTTATTTTACAAGGGAAAAGTTATCATAATGATAATATATCATTATTTTTTCAAAAAGAAAAATTGACCAGGTCAGTCAATTAATCTAAGTCATCTAATTTGTCATATGTTTTTTTAGCCATATCCTTAGCCATATGTTTCATATCACATACGATATCGGGATTATTTTTTAAATACATATAAGCAATTGCGGCCATTGCACCAACCATAATGGTTACTACAGTACCTTTTTTAAAGCAACTTTCCATATTTTCACCTCAGTTTTAGTATGGAAAATATTAAATTACTTTATACCAGTTTCTAAAAAATCTTTAATAGTAGTTCGACGAACATCGGCATCTTTATTGTTTACGGCTAGTTTTAAGGCAGACATTTCACCAAGGAGATATAATCTTTTTTTACTTCTAGTTACTCCAGTATATATTAATTTTTGGTATAACATTTTATTAAAATTTCTAATTACTGGGATAATAACTACTTCAAATTCACTACCTTGAGCTTTATGAATAGAAATGGCATAAGCAAGACGGAAATTACTAAAATTAGATGGTGTGTATTTAACAATATTTCCATCAAAATCAATAGTTATTTCTTTTTTAGGATTAGTTTTTATTTCTTGGATGATACCGATATCACCATTGTAGACATTTTCATCAGGCATATTAGTAAGTTGAATTACTTTGTCACCTTCTCTAAATGTTACATCTGCTGTTACTATTTCTTTTTTAGTTTTAGATTTTGGGTTAAATCTTTTTTGGATTTGATTATTTATTTCATCTATTCCAGCAATAGTTTTATACATTGGACATAATATTTGAAATTCTTTATATGATAAATCTTTATATGTATCAGCAATTTCTAATATATTATTTACAACATCTTCTTTATCGGACTCAATAAATGTTAAATCGTCTCCTACATTAAAGACAGATTCATCAACAAAGCCTTTTCTAATATCATAAGCAAGTGTCAAAATGTTAGAATCTTTTCCTTGACGATATAATTCAGTTAATTCAACTACTGGTAACTCATTACTTTTAATTAAATCATGAAGTACTTGACCAGGACCTACTGATGGTAATTGATGATTATCACCTACTAAAATTATTTTACAATTAGCAGAAATTCCTTTTAAAAGACTTGCCATTAGATAAGTATCTATCATACTGGATTCATCAATTATTACAAATTCAACTTTACTTTTATTGTACTCATTTATTTGAAATTTATTGGTTTCTTTTTGCCATTTCAAGAAACGATGAATGGTTGAGGCTCTAAGAAGTGTTGTTTCGGTCATTCTTTTGGCCGCTCTACCAGTTGGTGCTAGAAGAGCCATTTTCTCTTGAAGTTCAGAGTAACCTAATTTATTCATTTGACGATACAATTCAGTTATTGCTTTCATAATAGTAGTTTTTCCAGTACCTGGGCCACCAGTAATTATTAAGAACTTTTTTAAATAGCTTTCTTTGATAGCTTGTAATTGTTCTTCATTATAAGTAATATTTAAAAGACTTTCTATTTCTTTTATTTTTTCTTCTAAATTTTTATCCGAAATGTCTTTTTCATGAGATAACATTTTAAATCTTCTAACGATTAAGCATTCTGATTCATACATTTCTTTTAAATAGTACTTTTCTTCTTTTACAATTATTAAAAGATTCTTTTCTAGATTTTTTAAAGCTTCATCTATTTTTTCATCAGATACTTGTACACCTAATACTCTAGGTAACAGTGCCGCTAATTCTTCTTTATAATAATAGCTATGTCCATAAGCATTACTTACTTCATTCATAATATAAATAATACTGGCTTCTACTCTAATACTAGCATCTTTTTCAAGTCCTGATTTTATAGCTATGTAGTCTATTTTTTTGAAAGTTAAATTATAAATATCATGGACTATTTGATAGATATTCTCTTCTATTATGTCTTTAGTTTTTTTCTTATAAAAGTTATAAACTATCATGGCATCTTTAGTATTAAAACCTAATTCGCCTAAATATAGTATGGTTTCATAACTTGCTTCATATTCTTGTAACTTTGTATGAAGTGTTTCAATATTTTTCTTAGTTACACCAGGAATTAAAATTAAATTATCTGGATTTTCTAGAATTACTTTAAGAGTGTCTTTACCAAGGACATCTACTATGGCTTTAGCCTTTTTCTCACCTATTCCTTTGAAAAGACCAGATGTTAAAAATTCTATTATAGCGTCTTTTTCTTCAGGTTTACATCTTTCATAACTATCTACCTGGAATTGTTCTCCATACTTTTGATGATTAACTAATTTGCCATAAAAAAGATATGTATCCATATCATTAAGTTCATGAAAATAACCAGTAAAAGTAATTACTCTATCAACATAATCAACTAAAGCTTCATCATCGGTATCTGTTACTTTAAATAATCCAATGTGATAACCTTGTGCTGATGTATAAATACTTTTACGATAATTTCCCTTAATGTATGACATATCTTTCTCCTTCTATTCTCCTAGACAATATGGATATTCTACTTCTTTTATTGTTACTGATACAAAAGTATTTGGTTTTATTGTTCTAGGTATTTTAACGTGTAAATAATTACTTGTATGACCAAGACTATAATCATCTTTGTTTTCTTCAATTAAGACTTCTTCAGTTTTGCCAATGAATTTTTCGGCATATGCTATTTCTAATTCTTTTGAAACAAGTAATAATTCTCTAGCGCGGGCTTTCTTTTCACTTGGATCAACATGATTAGGTAATTCAATGGCCTTTGTACCTTTTCTTTCACTATATGGAAAAACATGAATTTTAGCAAATTCTAATTTACGACATGTTTCAATAGTTTTTTCAAATAATTCTCTAGTTTCGCCTGGGAAGCCAACAATTACATCTGTAGTAATAGAAATATTTGGACGAATCTTTCTTATCTCTTCAATTTTTTTAAAGAAGTAAGCTAAATCATATTTACGATTCATAGCTTTTAATATTTCATCAGAGCCGGCTTGTAGAGGTATATGTAAATGATCAACTATTACATTACTTTCCTTAATAACTTCTAGTACTTCATCAGTTAATTCGGTTGCTTCAATTGAAGAAATACGTAGTCTTTTTAGACCTTTAATTTTAATAAGTTCTTTTAAAAGATGAGCAAAGTTAGTATCTAAATCCACTCCATAATTACCTGTATGAATACCAGTTAAAACTACTTCTTGATAGCCGTTATTTACTAAATCTTTTATTTCAGGAATTACTTTATCTTCATCTTTACTACGACATTTTCCACGTACAAATGGAATTATGCAATAACTACAAAAGTTTTCACAACCGTCTTGAATCTTAACAAAAGCTCTAGTACGACCTGGAAAGTTAGTAATATACATATCTTCAAATTGACTTTTAGGATCGTTGTAAAGTTTTATGATAGTTTCTTTTTTAGTAAAATATTCGTCTAATAACTCAACAATTTTTGATTTATCTTTATTACCAATAACTATATCTAAGCCTTCAATATTATAGTCTTTATTAGCCTCTATGAAACAGCCCATAGCAACAATACAGGCATCTTTATTTTTTCTAATGGCATTTCTAATCATTTTTCTGGACTTAATATCACTTGTATTTGTTACAGTACAGGTATTGATTATGTAAACATCACATACATCATCAAAACTTTTTATCTCATAATTATTTTCTTTTAGAATGTTCATTATATATTCACTCTCATAAGTATTTACTTTACATCCTAAAGTTAATATTCCAACACTACGCATTTTACTCACTACTTTCTTTTATTCCTTGATACCAAGTATTTAATTTGTCCTTGGTTTTCTCATAAGTTTCTTTTGTCTTTTCTTTAGCAGTATCTATTACAGGTTCTGCCTTTTCTTTTACTTTATCTTTTGTATCTTTTATTATTTCCATTTCTTTTTGATAAGTATCTTCTCCTACACTATCAATATAGCTTTTCTTTAAATAATCTTTTAAAGATGTAGCCATTGATTTTGCTTTACTATAAACTTTTGTTGAAGTATCTTTTATTTCTTCTTTATAATTTGGATAAACACTTTCTATTTTATTATCTATTTTTTCATATAGTTCTAATATTTCTTCTTTAGCTGATGTAGTTAATTCATTAAAAGTTTTTCCTTTTATTGTTCCATCATAAAAGATAAAGTCTGTTAAAATAATAAAGTTTTCTTTTAATTTTTCTTTTATAGTTTCTTTGTTAGACTCTGTATAATTTATATTTTCTATTTCATTTTCAATAGTAGAAACATAATTTACGACATCCTCATCTGTAGTTTCTTCAGAAGTATCGTTATTTACTTCAATTAAATTAACTTCTTCTGGTTTATTTTCTTTAACTGGCTTTGCCTTTTCTTTTTTACTGGCTTCACAACCTGTTAACAACACTAATATACACAATAGTAATACAAGATATTTTTTCATCCGAATCCGCCCTTTCTTGCTATCAAATTATAGCATATTTCAACATTTTTTTCAATCTCTATATATATGATACTGAATAAATTTAAAAACCATAAAAAAGGAATGAAATAAATTTCATTCTTCAACCACTTTGTGGTTGTTTTCTT
>CAVAJX010000042.1:0-5502 GCA_963589235.1 bacterium
CCAATTCATTTATCATTAGTTTTTGGTTCCACCAACACTATTTGACATTGAACCATTACTCTATAGGATTTTCTAATTTCTAACTATATTAATCGCATTAATATCTTCATTAATTAATTGTGCCAGTGTAGGAATATCATAATTATCAAAACTAATTAATAAACTATCATAGTCAACTAAAAATATTTCTATTTTATTTACTAATAATTCATCTATCTTCTCTATTCCAATAGATTTAAAATACTCTATAATCTTACTGACATTATCTTTATTACATAAAAAGTCAAACACAACAGAAGGTTCATTTTTTTCCTCAATATCGCCAATAACATCAGTCTTAAATCCTGCATCTATTAAAAATTGCATCTAAATCACCTTCTTAATAATATCAGCTAACTTATTATAATCATTTTGATTAATAATCGTATTATAAGTAATAGAAAACATAAAACTATCCATATCAGCTAAAACATGATTCTTAAGTAAAGCATTAAATATTCTTAAAACCTTTATCTTAGAAATTCTTATTCCCTCAAAATTATATATTAAAGGTTCTTCCTTATCAGAATAAACATTAATATTTTGAATAAACTCATTATCAAATATCTCAATATCAATACTTAAATCAGTATTTTTAATTATATCCATATACTTATCTCTATCTGTAAATTCTGGAGTAATAGTACTAGTAATCTCTACTTTATTATTATCATTAATATTTAAATATTCTTCACTTTCTAAATTTTTAAAGCATAAGAAACTCTTATTATTACTAATTACAGTTATAAAAGCCTCATTTATACCCTTTTTCATTATAGAATAATATATCTTATAAAACATCGTATCAAAACAAGAAGAAACAGTCTTAATACAACTCAAATTCTGTCTTAAATAACTAATACCATATGGATGTATCTCAATAAACTGATCAATTACTTCAGCTAAGTTATTACAAAGTAATGCTGGCATTGCTTTATCAAATAAATTATTACTTCTATCTTTAAATGTAAATCCATACTCTAAAAAAGTCTCTAAATTATCAGAAAGTATTTCATTAGGAATAACTAAAACTAAAGGACATCTATTAAAAACATTCTTTATTGATAAACCATATTTTGAAAGACTATAAATATTCTTTTCAAAATCTATAAAAGATCCAACTATATAAACTTCATCTCTATAATTATCAGAGTCATATCCAACAATTCTAAATTTATTATATCTCTTACTTAAAATAGTACCATTTTCTCTTTTTATTAATACTCCTGGTATTCTAAGTAATTGTTCTACTTTAAGTTTATTACTAGTAGCTAAACTAACACATTTACTTATAGTTTCCTTATCTGCTCCTAAAAGTAAAGACATTAAAGTATATTCATTTAATACTTTAGGAAATTTATATTTAGAAAGAGAATCTAATACTTCTCTAATTCTAACAAAAGATCCATTCCCTAACACTTTATTTCTAAAACTCTCTGAATAAGAATCAAAGTCATAATCATATTTTTTAAATATAACTCTAACTTTATCAATATCTAAATCACCATATTTAGTAATAGAAGACTCATCTTCTTTTTTCTTATAATTAAATAAACTCTTATTATATTTAATAATTGAAAGTAAAATATCTCTTCTCTCATCACTACCTACATTATTTTCATCAAATAATATATTTAAAGTAGAAATATCTGAAACAAACTTTTTATTTTTAGGATTATTAAGTAATGTTGCTAAAGACTTATATCTATTATTTAAAGAACTAATCTTTTCTATATCTATATTTTCATATGTTGCAAAGTCTCTTCTAGTAACAACATATTCATGTAAATAATTAGTGAATTTATTTAATACATTTATTTGACTATCATCAAGAACTAAAGTAGTACCTGAAATATTATTAAGCTTAAGTATTGTCATTATTGTTGAAATATCTTCTTTAAGTTGCTTTTTCTCATCATTAGAAATAGAAAATGAATCTATAATATCATTTATAGTTTCTAAAGACACAGTAGAAATGTTGTAGCAACTAGCAAACATCAACTTTTCTAATTCTTGTTTTTCTTCTAAACCATCATCTTTATATTGATAATATCTATGAATTATAGCTTTCTTTTCACTAATACTTTTCTTAAGCAAATGTATTAAATTGTCGCAGCCATTAACTGTCTCCAACATAAATATCACTCCATTTTATTCTTCATTATCCCATTTTTTATAAAAGTCTCTAAATGCTGTCTCCGGATTCATATCTGGATTATTCTTAAGCATATCAATAATACTACGATATTCTCTTTCTCGCGTTGCGTTAGTATCTTCTAATAAATCTATCTTTACAAGACCCTTAAGTCCCGCTTTAATTAAACAATTATTAATAAAATCAAAAGAAGATAAATTATTGATTAAATTATTATATACTGACTTCTTAACTTTTAATTTATGACTTTTTTGTTTAATCCTCGTCTCTTTTAAATCTCTATTAAAAAAATTAATTTCATTAAGAAGTATCAACTCAAAAACTTTTGTCTTATCAGCATCCGTAATATTTAAAGACATAACTAAATCTTTAAATCTATCGATATTCTTTATATATATCTTACCACTATCTGTAGAAAAATACCGTTGCATCTTTTTAAGATCACTAATACGTTTTAAAATTCTTTTTTCTTCTCTTTCATCGTCATCATCTAATTTGAAATCTTTAAGTATTAAAATAAAATCAACTACACATTTCTTAGCTTCAAAATACTGTGATGTTTTATTAAGCTTATTTTTATTAAGATAATACATATTTTTTAATTGTTCTTTAACTTGTAAACGAAAGTTTTTATCTGGAATAGACTTTTCTAGTAACCAGGAAAAACTATCTTTCTTCTCACCCGTAGACTCCATATAATAATTAGCTAGTAAATTAACATCAGAATCAGCTAAACGTAAAATATCAGTCTTATACTGCATAAAATCTTTAGATAGATTAATCTTGTTCAAATCCATTTCAGCAGTAGTAAGTTCTAAAGTAATTTGATTCAAAACTCGACGCAAAACATCACTATAATTTTCCATCTAGACCATCTCCAACCCGGCTACTTTTCCTATTCTAAAATTATTATAGCAAAAAAAAAACAAAAAAGGAACTCTTAAATTGCTAATCCTTTATTGCATTTTCAACTTCATTAAAAATAAAGTTCATAATCGTATCAAAACCTTTTTCTATCAAGTTAGAAATACCAATACCTAACTTTGATAAGTTATTACTATAGTCCTTTTCCTTCTCTAAATAATTAGATGCAGCTATTTCCTTACCAGAAGAAACATCAGCTTCAAATCTCTTAATTGCCTCATTTGTTAAAGCATTCTTCCTTCCTTTACTAACATCATAATATCCCGTATACTGACCAAAGTATAAAGTTAAAAATAAAACTACAATAACAATACCTACTAATCTAATAATATTTTTACCCTTCATCCTTTTCTATAACCTCCATAAAACATTCTGAAAAAGCTAAAACTGAATTCAAAACTTCTGAAGGAGTATTTTCATATCCGCCTATTTCAATTAAAATAGTTCGGTTAGAAAAGTCCTGATTATAAACACCATTAACACCTTCGCCACCCTTTTTATAAATACCTTTAGATAGCCCAGGATACTTGGTATTCATAAGATTATTAATCTCTTCTGTAAACGCTAAATTTTCCTGATAATTCTCATTTTCAAGTCCTATTAAAAAAATAGTTTTAGCGTAAGTCTTACCATTAATATCAACAGTAGTCCTTCCTTTATCTAAACTATCTCTATGTACATCAATATAATATTTCAAACTAGGATTATTCTCCCTAGCACTTTCTAATAAAACTCTACTTGCTCTATAACTATATGAATACTTCCAACCATTAATGTTTAAAATATCCTTAATACTATTCTCCTCAACCAATGAATAATAATTATTCTTATTAAATATCTCCTGCAATGCATAATCTGCAAACATAACAGTTGGTCTAACACTAAATTCCGCAAAATTACTAAAAGCGTACTCTTCACTCTGATGTGAATTATAAATATAAATCATTGGCTCCGTACTAACATTTACAGGATCATCATTAGAATTATGAATTACCCTTTCACTCTTAAAATAATCATTATCAAGTAAAATAGCTGGACTCGCAAATAAATCTTTAATAGTCAAACTAATAATATTATCAAATATCGTCGTATCATCTTTTAATAAAATTTGTACTAAATATTTATCATTAATCTTAATATTACTTCTATTCAAAAGACAAAAACTAAGTACTAAAGAAAAAATAAATAATAATAAAACAATAATTATCTTTAAATTAGTAAATCTCTTTCTACTCTTCCTAGTAATAAATCGCTTCTTCATATTATCACCAAGACTAATATAAACTTTTATACCAAATTAATTTGTCGGATTAAAGGATTTATGTAAACTTTTATTAATGCCATTACCAATGAGCATACTTAACTTTTCAATTATAAAATCAACCTCTTTAGGACATACCATCATATTATAATTAACTGGTATTAAAACCTCTCTAAATAACTCATTCAATTCTTGTTCATTAAGACTACCAAGCATTCCTAATAATTCATTTTTCTCTTTACTAGATAACTCATCCTTTTCATTACTATAATCTAAACTATTATCAGAAACCAATTTCATTTTAACATTATTATAATTTTTAATTTTATAACTAAATTTCTTATACATAAAACTAAATGTATCCGTAACAATAGTAGCCGCATCAACAATAGTAGGAACTCCTATCGCAATAACAGTAACTCCTAATTTTTCTTTACTAATTTCTTCTCTATAATTACCAACACCAGAACCAGGAGTTATACCAGAATCCGTTATTTGAATAGTCTTATTAATTCTAGATATACTTCTAGCCGCCAAGGCATCAATAATGATTACTAAATCAACTTTTAAAAACTTCACTAAGTTACTTACTAAACTAGATGTTTCAATACCCGTAACTCCTGTAACACTAGGTTTAAAAGAACAAACATTAACATATCCTTCTTCTACTTCACCAAGTTGAAACAAATGACTTGTAACTAAAACATTATCAATAGTCATAGGACCTAAAGCATCAGGTGTTGATTTACTATTACCAAGTCCTACAACCAACACCTTTTTCTTACTAACATCACCAAGTAATTCTTTAAGTTCTTTTATAAATACTTTTGAAACAGCTAAATAATTATCTTTATCTGTAATATCTAAAAAACTAATCGTTACATAATTCTTATCTGAAACAACTCTTTTATCAACAGTAATACCTTTATCATATTTAAAAACATTACTAGAAGAGCTTTTCTCATCTTTTTCAATAACTAAGTCCGTTCTATAATTATACTTATTTAAATCTATACTATGCATTTTCTTCACCCTTACTTATAATATTAACAAAAACTTAAACTTTTATATGAATAATTTGTAAAAATGATAGTAATTTTTACTACAAATAATTAGTGAAAAT
>CAVAJX010000043.1:0-11865 GCA_963589235.1 bacterium
TTAACTAAAAATAGTGTCAGTGATTTTTCTCACCAACACTATTTATTATAGAACCCTATTTGCATAGTGTTTTTTTTATTCACTTTTTCTAACTTTATTTTTTCATACATATAATGTATAATGAAGTATAGGAGGGAATAGATGAAAGCATTAATAACAGGAGCATCCTCAGGAATAGGATTAGATATGGCTAGGTATCTAGCAAAACAAAAATATGAATTAATTCTAGTTGGTAGAGATCGTGAAAAGTTAGAAAAGGTACAAGAGTCATTACCAACAAAAGTAACTATTATTGTTGCCGATCTAGCAAATGAACAAAAAGTAAAAGAACTATATGTTCTAACATCTAAAGAAAATATTGATATTTTAATCAATAATGCTGGTTTTGGTGACTTTGGATATTTCACAGAAACTGACTTAGGTAAAGAGCTAGATATGATTAATACTAATATCAAAGCCGTACACATCTTAACAAAATCATTTTTAAAAGATATGGAAAAGAAAAACTCTGGTTATATACTAAATGTTGCTTCTTCAGCTGCGTTTCAACCAGGACCTCTTATGGCTACATATTATGCAACCAAGTCATATGTTTATCAATTAACTGAAGCTTTATACTATGAACAAAAAAAGAAAAAGAGTAATGTACATTTATCAGTACTATGTCCAGGTCCTGTCGCAACTAATTTTAATAATGTTGCGGGAGTTCGTTTCTCTGTAAAACCATTGACAAGTTCATATGTTGCAGAGTATGCCATAGACAAAATGTTCAAAAAGAAAATGCTAATAATTCCAGGCTTTAAAATGAAGTGTGCTAGATTCTTTGAACGATTTGCCTCTGATAAATTACTATTAAAAATAACTTATAGAATTCAACATAAGAAAAATAAACAGTAAAATATAAAAATATGACTCGTAACTAAATAATAGTAACGAGTTTTTCTTTAAAAGTATTTAAGTTCAAAAATTATTTTGACCTTTATTCCATCATATTATATAATAAAAAGGCAAAGCTGGTGATATTATGCATGACAATGTAATCGAAATAAATAATCTAACATTACCATACTGTTATAATAACTTTAGTATTAGTTTTCCTAAAAATAAAGTATCAATTGTATCAGGTCCAAATAATTGTGGAAAAACAACATTAATTAGAATTTTAGACGGTCAAATAAAGACAAAAAATCAAGTTTTTTTTGGTACAGTAGGTCTAGAACGCCATCAAATAACAGACATTGGCTATCAAATTAAAACAATTATAAGAGACGAATTATATTTTACAAAAGATACCGTAATGGATGAAATATATTTCACTTTAAATAATTGTGACTGTAAAAACAAAAAATCCATTTATAAAGAACTAATAAAAATGTATAAACTAACAAAATATCAAAATTCTAACCCTAATACTTTAAGTCATTATCTAAAATTAAAATTATCTTTATTAATAGCCTTTATCTATGAACCTAAAATATTACTTTTAGATGACATTTTATTAGGACTAAAATCAACTGAAAAAAAAGAAATAATATCACTTATCAATAATTATCGAAAAAATAAAGACATATCAATAATTATGACTGTTTCAAATTTAGAAGATGCCTTATCTGGCGATTATTTATATATAATTAAAGATAGTAAGATTATTCTAGAAGGAGAGCCTTCAAATATTTTACAAAACGATAATGTAATTAATAAACTTGGTTTAGAATTACCTTTTATGATAGATTTATCAGTAAAATTACGTGATTATGATTTAATAAAAGACATTGAAACTGATATGGATAGGCTGGTGAACACATTATGGAAGTAAAATATGAAGTTGATCAAGACCTTTTCTTTACTATAACTGATAGTGATATTACCGGTGTTTCAACAACAAATAATAAAGAAATAATAAGTATTTTAGAATTAGATAATATAGATAAATTAAATATCATCATTGATGGAAAAAAACTAACAATAGATGAAAAATGGCTTTTTGCTAAAAAGGTACAAGTAGTTACCAAGTTAACAAATATAAATTTCATAAATAGTGTAGAAGATTATATGGATTACATCATTAAGAAGAATCTTATTCAAATGAAAAATCCTGATAAGAAAAAAGAATCATCTTTAAAAATTGTCGGTTTAAGTCCAGAATACTTAGAAAGAGAATATTATAGTTTATCATCATCAGAAAAGTTTCAAGTATCTCTAGCAATATCACTTTTATCAAATCCAAGTATCTTAATACTTGATAATCCATTTACATATCTTGATCTTCATCAAGAAAAAGAACTTATTAAACTACTTCAAAGATTAAAAGAACAATATAAAAAAATGATAGTCATTGTTGATGATAATTGTAATAAATTATATAAATATACTAATAAAATGATATTTGTAAAAAATAATCATACTGTTTTAGAAGGAGATACAGCTGAGTCATATACTAGAGTAGACTTCTTAAAAAGACATAGCTTTTCAATACCAGATATTGTAGAAATAACGTATAAAGCTAAAAAGTCAAAAGGAGTAAAAATTATATATCATAAAGATATAAGAGATTTAATAAAGGATATATATAAACATGTTTAGGAGGAAGTTATGAGGTTTTTATTAAAGTTTTCATATGATGGAAGCAATTACGCAGGTTTTCAAAATCAACCAGGTCTAAATACTATTCAATTTCAACTAGAAGAAGCCTTAAAAAAAGTAAACAACAATACTAAAACAACCATTTGTGCAACTGGTAGAACCGATAAAGGCGTACATGCTTTATGCCAATATGCTCATACAGACATTTCTGTAAATATCACAGAAGAGAAATTAAAAAGAGCTTTAAATAGTAACTTACCAGATGATATTCATATAATTAATACTAAACATGTATCAGATGATTTTCATGCCAGGTACAATGTTAAAGGGAAAGAATACAAATATTATATTAACCTTGGAGAATATAATCCTATAGAAAGAAACTATGTTTTCCAATATAATCATGAATTAAATGTTGAGAGTATGAAAGAGGCCATAAAATATTTCATTGGTACACATGATTATAGGGCTTTTGTAACTGAAAATAAAGATAAAGAAAACTGTATCAGAACAATTGATAAAGCAACCATTGAAAAGAAAGATGATAAATTAATCATCACTTTTCATGGAAATGGTTTCTTAAGATATCAAGTAAGAAACATGGTTGGTATTCTAATAAGAGTAGGTGAAAATAAAATTTCCCCAGATTCTGTGGAAAAAATATTAGCTAGTAAAGATAGGACAAAGTCTGGAAAAACAGCCAAAGCAGTAGGACTATATTTAACTAGTGTTGAATACTAAAACAATAGCGCACAAGGTCTACCTTGCTTTTTTTGACAAAATTATGTTATAATAAGAGCCGTCCAAAGAAAAAGGGTAGGGTTGAATTATGGTAGAAGAGAATGAAAAGGGAAAAAAGTATTATAAAAAGAAAATAGAAAGATGTAAAAAGCTAGGTGCAGAAAAGTTCAAAAAAGCTGTTTTTGCCCTAGAAAGACTAAAATTTAAAGTCTTAAAAAAATACTTTCCTAATTATATAAAAAATTATGAATCTAAATGTGATAGAATGTGTAAAAAAGATTTAAAAAAAGCTCGTACTGAAGAAGAACGAGAACTTATAATAGCACATTACAGAGAACAAAAATTATTAAATAGAAAAGAAATGAATACTGAAAAAAATAGAAACTATCATATGGATAATATAAGACTAACACAGACTGTAGAATATCTTGAATGGAACAAAGACGTTCATAGAACTAACTTGATTAGAGACCTAGTTACTCTTCCTGTTTTTATAGGATTAGCAGTAGCTGGTGTAGGACTAGCAATACCTTTAATTGCTGGAAACTTGGTATCTTCATTTATTAACTTTCAATGTATTAATCTTCAAAATTATAATATATATCGTTTCAAAGCTCACGATGAAGTTTTAAAGAAAAGAGAACAAAGAAAAGTTAGTCAAAGAGAAGAAGAATTTTCACAAGCGTATGAAGTAATAAATACCGCCGTAAAAGAAAGTTCAAAAGATACACCAAGTATACCAAGTATAGAAGAAGTAATTAATAATATTAAAAATAAAGAACAATTAGCTCAGTTTAGAAATATGATATTACAAGAACAAGGAAAACGTGCTAGTACTGTTCAAAACACTAAAGTAGGAGGAGTGAAATAATATGTATATAAACGTAAATGCTACAACAACATTCTTAGTTAAAGCAGCACCAGTAGGAGTAACTGCTACAGTATTACTAGATAAGAAAAAAACAAAAGCACAAAAGACAGGAACATTAGTAGGTATGGGAGTGGCAACCAGTGTAAGTGCCTTGGTTCAAAGTAGCACAAGACCAGCAAGTGCTGAAGCCTATGTAGAAAGTTTAACTGATGAACAATTAGCTTATGTTAGTGAATTAATGGACGCTAAAGAAAATGAATTAGCACAAGCTGAACTTGGACTTGAAATACCAGAAACTAACGTAAAAACTAGTGCTTCTAGTAACCAGTCTGAAAATGTTCTAGTAAAAACAAAATAAGACGTTAAAAAGCTAAAAAAGTATTGATTTTTAATACTTTTTTTAGTATAATCATAATCGGTACATTCGAATATCCCCACATAAATTAAGTCCTGGGAAAACTTAATTTAAGTAAAAGGAGAAAAAATATGACAAGTTATATGCAAAAAAAAGAAACTGTAGATCGTAAATGGTATGTAATCGACGCTGAAGGAAAATCTTTAGGTAGAGTTGCTTCTTTAGCAGCAACATACTTACGTGGTAAACATAAGCCAACTTACACTCCACATATTGACTGTGGTGATAACATCATAATTATTAATGCAGATAAAGTTAATTTAACTGGTAACAAGTTAGAAAACAAAATGTATTATAATCACTCAATGTATGTTGGTGGTTTAAGAGAAAGAACTGCTAAAGTTATGAGAGAACAATACCCAGTAGAAATGATGGAAAGAGCTGTTAAAGGAATGCTTCCTCATAATAGACTAGGTAGAGCTATGGCTAAGAAGTTATTCGTATATGCAGGAAATGAGCACAAACAAATGGCACAAAAACCAGAAGTGCTAGAAGTTAAGTAGGAGGGTTTAAGTTATGGCAAAAGAAAAGAAAAATATCTATACTGGAACTGGACATAGAAAAACAAGTGTAGCTCGTGTTACATTAACTCCAGGAACAGGAAAAATTACAATCAATGGTCAAGATGTACATGACTATTTACCTTTCGAAGTATTAGTAATGGATTTATGTCAACCATTAGACATCACTAATACTAGAGAAATGTTCGATGTAGATGCAAAAGTAAAAGGTGGAGGATTCCAAGGACAAACAGGAGCTATCCGTTTAGGAATTACAAGAGCTTTATTAGATTATGATAAAACTACTCCAGCTGATTCTGAAAATAGCTATAGAAAAGTTCTAAAAGCAGCAGGATTCATTACAAGAGATTCTCGTAAGAAAGAACGTAAGAAACCAGGATTAAAGAAAGCACGTCGTGCTCCACAATTCTCAAAACGTTAATTACAAACAGTTTCATTTCAAAGACTTTGTACGCAAAGTCTTTTTTTTGTGTCCGATAATAAAAGTTTGCATATAATACAATAGAGGAGGTAAGAATGCTAAATTTAGAATATCTACAACAATCGTTGATAATCGCTATAGCTTTAAGTACAATAACATGTGCTTTTATTCAAAAAACAAAATGTTGTTTCAATAGTAGCAAGCACTTAGCTTTATATTCGCTACTTGTTAATATATTTGTTGGTATAGTATTTTGTATGACTTTTACGAGTATTGATTTCCCTAATAGTTTATGGATCGGAATGTTTTCCTTCCTTGGCGCTGACACTATATATAAAACACTTGAAGGTAAAGTGTCATCATATTCAGATATAACCAATAAAAAAGGTTTATATATATCAAAAGATAATTTAATTAATAAGGAGGAGGGAATATAAATGGAAAAACCTCTATATCCTTGCAAAAACATGAGAATAACGCAAGGATATAACGAAGGAACGCACTTGGATAGCTTTGCAATAGATGATGCCGGTAAAGATACAAGTATAAGTAAAATACGTGCTCCTTATACAGGTATAATTAAGAAAATATATAAAGATGATGCCAATGAAGTCTGGTTAGAAAGTATAGATAAAGTAGAATACCCTGATGGAACAAAAGATTATTTAACAATGATGTTTGCTCACTCAAATGATGTAAGTAATTTATTTGTAGGGAAAAAAATAGCTCAAAATGAAGAATTCTATAGCGAGGGCACAAAAGGAAATGCAACTGGTAACCATTGTCACTTTGAATGTGGCAAAGGAAAATTCACAGGTACTGGTTGGCACAAAAATTCATCTGGATATTATTCTATAAATAATGGCAAAAAACCCGAAGAATGTCTCTGGTTAGATAAAGAAGTAAATGTAATAAATAACTACAAATACAATTTCAAAAGTATTACAGAAGAAAAGCCTGTCGTACCAGCTCCAACAGAAGAAAAAGAAGATACGACAGAAGAACCGATATTCATTTGCCCAAAAAGTGATTTATATGGTATCTACCTGAAAGCAGGTCAAAAATTATATCTAAAATAAAAAATGAAGTGCAAACTTCATTTTTTCTATCCTAACGCTACATCTAAAATCATCATTACCGAAAAACCAATTAAAGTGAATAACGCCATCAAATCCTTCCTTGAATTAGACTGACTTTCTGGAATCAACTCCTCAACAACAACGTATATCATCGCACCAGCCGCAAAAGCTAATAAAAATGGTAATAATACTTGTATTTTTAAAACTAAAAACGCTCCAAGTACAGCGGAAATAGGTTCAACAATACCAGTTGCCTGCCCTAGAAAGAATGCTTTTGATCTTTTCATTCCCTCTCTTCTTAAAGGTAAACTAACGGCACTACCTTCTGGAAAATTTTGAAGACCTATACCAATTGCTAAAGTAATTGCGGATGCTAAAGTTGCTCCTTCAACACCATAAGCCAAAGATCCAAATGCCACACCAATAACAAGACCCTCTGGGATATTATGCAAAGTAATTGAAAATATCAACATCAAACAACGTTTAACTTTACCAGAACCATTATTGTTATTTTTAGAAGAGAAATGACTAAATACCTTATCACCTATAAATAAAAGTAATCCACCAGATATAAATCCTATAAAAGCAACAAGCCAAGGTGTCATTTTTAAATTACTAGCCATTTCAATAGACGGACTAAGTAAAGACCAAAAAGAAGCTGAAATCATTACACCGGCTGAAAACCCTAACAATGTATCCATTATTCCTTTCCTAACTTCTTTAAAGAAAAATACTATAGAAGCACCAAGTGTTGTAATACTCCAAGTAAATAAAGAAGCTATTAGTGCCTGCTCAACAGACGATAATTCACTAAAAAAATTTAACATTATATCTCACCAGTATAAAATATGAGAAAAAAATTTTCTCAATTAGTTAAATAGACCAGATAACTAGTATAAAATCCCTAAAAATATTTGTTATTGTAAAAGTATTGTGATAGTATATAAAGAAAACAAAAAAGGGAAGTGTAAAAATGACAGAGTACCAACGTTTAGAAACAAAAATAGAAAAATATCTAACAAGAGTAGATGTCAAAAAAACAACAAGTATAGTAAGTGTATACGATGTGTACAAAGCCCTTGAAGATAAATTTAAAGAATTAAGAGAAATACAACTGAGCACAAAATTAATAGAAAAAATAAATAATGACAACACAGTAATAAGACAAACCGGTAAAATATTTAAAGATAAAGAAGTTATTTATACAAAAATATTAGACAATATTCTAGCAACTACAACAAAAAACACATCTAAAATAACATTCTTTTATGGAAAAGGAAAACATCCAGAAAAATTTACTATACTAAAGGACTTTAATGACAATGACATATATTTTTCAGAAGATACGAAACCAGATAAAAACTTTGTATCCAAATATTACGATGACATAACTTATATATTTGATACACTAGAAATATTTGCCAAATTAACTAAAAGTGATATTGGTATATCAAAAGATAATACTAATCTAAAACCTTTAATATTTAGTGATGGATTTTTAACTTTGACTATAGAGTTTGATACACTGGGAAAAGTAACCAGCAATATTTCTATAAATAAAACAGAAGATAAAAAAGAAATATTTAAAAGAAACTGGTATACTAGAAAAAGCTTATCAGAAATTATTTTGGAAAATAATGATGCAATTTTGAAAAAAATACCAATAAATATAAATAGTATTGATCCTAAATATCAGGACATAATATATGAGTATACAAAATATAATTAATATAGTTTAAGTTTCATTTAAACATTATAGTGTAATATATAATTAAATATTACATAAAGAGGAGATTGAAATGAATAAAAGAACAATAAAAAATATCATATTAACTGTTGTAATAATATTATGTCTAGGGTCAATGTACTTTACAATGAACTATATAAAGAATAATGTAACAAATACAAATTCAAGTAGTAATAATATGAACATGAATAATAATCAACAAGCACCAAGTATGCCTGAAAATAACGCCTCTACAAATGAAAGACCAGAATTACCTGATGGAAATATGCCAAATAACGATGGACAAACACCACCAGAAAAACCAGATGGAGAAAATAACAACACAAATAATTCATCAGATAAAAATGAGAGTAATCAAACTGATTCAAATACAAACAATGACAACAGTCAAGGATCAGGTGAAAATACACAACCTGGACCTAATGGAACTGGTCAAGATAACGCCAATAACAATAATCAGCCAAATGGTAATGGTATGAATGGAAATCCGCCAAGTATGCCAAGCGAAGTACAAACTACTACTATGCCTACAATATATTATCTTATTTTTGGAATAGAAAGTTTAATTCTAGCTATAACAATAACATACTTAGTAATGTCAAACTTTAATAAAAAGAACATTAAAGAAACATTTACTAATAAAGATAAAGTAACTATAGCGATTTTATCAGTAATAGTATTAACATCAGCTCTAACTTATACATCATCACTACTAACAAAGAATTACTTTTTAAATAATACTAATACAACAAATCAACCAGGTAATAATACAACTCAAGCTAGTTATTCAGCAAAAACAGAAATAACTAAGGATGAAACAATATCATCTGGAACATATGAGTCAACAACAAAAGATGAAAATGCTATTTCTGTATCAGGAAATATAACATCTACACTTTCAAATATTACAGTAACCAAAACTGGTGATTCTGACGGTGGAGACAATACTAGTTTCTATGGAACAAATTCAGCAATTATTGCGAAATACGGTGCTAACGTAACTATAAAAGACGCAACTATTGAAACTAATGCCACAGGAGCAAACGGTGTATTCAGTTATGGTGGAAGTGCAACAACAAATAATTCCTCTAATGATGGAACAACGGTTACAATATCTGATTCTAAAATTACAACCAAAAAAGATAATTCAGGCGGAATCATGACTACCGGCGGCGGTATAATGAATGCCAATAATCTAACAATAAATACCGCTGGAACATCATCAGCCACTATCAGAACAGATAGAGGCGGTGGAACAGTAACTGTAAATAAAGGAACTTATACTACAACCGGACAAGGTTCACCAACAATTTATTCAACAGCTAATGTTACCGTAACAGATGCTAAACTAATTTCAAAGGCATCAGAAGGAATAGTAATAGAAGGAAAAAACTCTGTAACTATTAACAGTTGTGAATTAGTTGATACAAACAATAAGTTAAATGGACAGTCAACAACATATAAAAACATCTTCCTATATCAGTCAATGTCAGGAGATGCCGCAACAGGTCAAGCAGAATTTACTGCAAAAGATTCTAAAATAACTACTAATAAAGGTGATTCATTTTATGTAACAAATACAACTGCTATTATAAACCTAGAAAATAACACTATCAAAAATACTGATTCTACAGGCAACTTTTTAAGAGCACAAAAAGATTCCTGGGGTACATCAGGTTCAAATGGTGGAAATGTTACTTTAAATATGACTAAACAAAAAGTAAAAGGAAATATTGTAATAGATTCAATTTCAACTCTAACTATGAACATGAAATCTTCATCTAGTTTAGAAGGTGCTATTAACACAGATAATACTGCCAAGTCTATTACTTTGAAGTTAGATAAATCATCAAAAATCAAATTAACAGCTGATTCATATGTAACAAGTTTAGATGATGAAGATGAAGATTATTCTAACATCGATTTTAACGGATATAAATTATATGTAAATGGAAAAGCTATAAATTAGGCCAATAGGTCTAATTTTTTTTCACAAAAAAACATGATTTTAACTAACCATGCTTATTTTAAATGACCGTTTTCATCACGCTCTTCAAATAATTTACAAATGTCTATTTCTAAAACTTTTGATATTCTATAAAGTACAGCTAAACTAAAAGACTGCTGTACTTTAGCCGATTCAATGTTACTTATCAAACTATGACTCAAGTCACATAATTCGGCTAGCCTTTCCTGCGTAATTTTACCATATTTACTAAACTTACTATTATTATGTAATCTATAATACTTGATGTTTTTACTAACTAATTCATATATATAGCGATCATCAGCTGTGCTAAACTCCATTTAATATCACCACCTATATATATTTTGTCATTTATGATAGAAATTATTTATATATTTATAGTAGATAAAAGTTCTACAAATAGTGGCAATTTTCGAAAAAGTGTGTTATAATCCAAACAAGGAGTCTATTTTGTCTTGTATTAATTTTTAACTGTATTAATGAAAGAACAAGTATATTCCAAACTATATAAATAAAAAGGAGTGAATTATGGATAAAAAGAAAAAACTGGTCATTGCCGGAGCGGCATTAGTTGCGATTATCCTAATAGTTGTAGCGATATTAATAGGTAATAAGAAGCCAATGACCTATAATGTGTTTTTTGAAACTGATGGCGGTTCATCAGTAAAATCACAAATAGTCGAAGAAGGAAACCAAGTTAAAAAACCAGACGATCCAACAAAAAAAGGTTATATGTTTATTGAATGGACATACGAAGGAAAGACATATGATTTTAGTCTTGGAGTAACATCGGATCTAACTTTGAAAGCTTCTTGGGCTAAGATAGAAGAGGACGTAGAAACATTTATTGTTAAGTTCGAAACGGATGAAGGCACTACAATTCCAAATCAAATTATAAAGAAAGGTGAAAAAGTCATTAAACCGGATGATCCAGTAAAACAAGGATATACATTTGAAGTCTGGACATTAAATGATGTTGCTTATGATTTTGAAACTGTTGTGGAAAAAAATATAGTACTTAAAGCGAAATGGAAAAAGAATGAAACACCAAACAATACTGCACCATCTCCAGCAAATAATAACAATAATAGTAGTAGTAATAATGGTAATAACAATAACAATAATAGTTCAACAAATCCACCAACACCAGCTACAAAAAAATATACAGTAACATTTAATTCAAATAATGGTACAGCAGTTAGTTCTCAAACTGTAAAAGAAGGCGGCAAAGCAACTAAACCAGCTAATCCAACAAGAAATGGATACACATTTGCAGGTTGGACACTAAATGGTAATGCTTATGATTTTAATTCTAAAGTTAACAGTAATATAACATTGGTAGCTAAATGGAATGAAAATGTCAAAGTAAAATATACAGTAACATTTAATTCAAACAATGGTACAGCAGTTAGTTCTCAAACAGTAACAGAAGGAAGCAAGGTAAATAAACCAGCTAATCCAACAAGAAATGGATACACATTTGCAGGTTGGACACTAAAT
>CAVAJX010000044.1:0-27110 GCA_963589235.1 bacterium
GTCTAAAGCAAGTTCAAGTACAGAGTCAAACAAGTCTGAACAAGTAAACTCTGTAAGTCTTTTATATAATGATGTTCCTTCTTTTTTAGGACTATTAACTGCATCTAAATAATTCATAACATATCCAGTAAAATTCCCATCAACATCTGAAAAAGTATCAGTTGGATTAGTTATTCTTCTTAAATCTAAGTTATCTGAAAAAGCAATTGCCTTATCATAAGTCATTAATCCTTTTTTTCTACGTAATGTAACATCATACTTTAACAGTTTTAATGCTTTATCGCCATATCTAAAAACAATACCATCATGACCAGCGCCAATTTTTTCTAATACATGAATATTAGGAATGACCTCATGAGAACTATCTAAAATAATAATCTTAGCATTAGTCATTAAGTTTTTCTACTACCTCATCAACACTTAAATTAATACTTTCATTATCTGTTCTCTTTTTATATTCAACCATTCCCTCTACAGCACCTTTACCAACAACTATTCGATAAGGTATACCAATTAAATCAGTGTCTTTAAATTTAACACCAGCTCTTAAATCTCTATCATCTAACATAACTTCTACACCTAATGAAGTTAATTTATCATACAACTCATTAGCGGTCCTAATTTGTACTTCATCTTTCATATTTACTATAATAATAGATGCTTTATATGGCGCAATTTCTTCTGGGAAAATAATACCATTATCATCATTGTTCTGCTCAACAATAGCAGCCATTATTCTACCTACTCCTATACCATAAGAACCCATAGTAACAACACATTCTTTATTATTCTCATCCAAATATGTTAAACCTAACTTTTCAGCATACTTAGTACCAAGTTTAAATAAATTACCAACTTCGATTCCTTTTTTAAAGTATAATTTACCAGAACAACATGGACAAGTATCACCTTCTACAACATTACTAATATCTTCTACCATATCATATTTAATATCAGAAACATTGGCGTTTATATAATGATATCCTTCTTTATTAGCTCCACAACAGAAATTCTTCATAGTTAAAACTTCTTTATCCACAACTACTTTACAATTTAAATCTACTGGACCAGTATAACCAGGAACAGCATTACTCTTACTAATTAACTCATCATCAGCAAATCCAAACTCACTAACACCAAATAATTTACAAACTTTATTTTCATTTAATGCTCTATCGCCTCTTACAAAGAAAGCAACTAACTCTCCAGAAACATTCATAAGTAAAGCTTTAACAGATTTTTTTACATCAAGTTTCAAGTAATTACATACATCTTCTATTGTTTCTTGATGAGGAGTTTCTACCATTTCCATCTTCTTTTCTTCTTCATCGCATGGAATAATTGTATTACCAGCAACTTCCATATTTACGGCATAATCACATTTATCACATAAAACTAAAGTATCTTCACCAATATCAGTAACAGCTTGATATTCTTCAGATAAAGTACCACCCATAGCACCAGTATCAGCTTTAACAATTCTATATTCAAGACCAAGCCTATCATAAATATTATTATAAGCTTTCTTCATAACAGCGTAACTTTCGTCAAGTCCAGCTTCATCTTTATCAAAAGAATAAGCATCTTTCATGATAAATTCTCTAACCCTAATAAGTCCAAATCTTGGTCTAGTCTCATCTCTAAACTTATCAGCTTGTTGATACAAAGTAAAATGTAAATCTTTATAACTTTGTACCATACTCTTAGCTGCAATAGTAAATAACTCTTCATGAGTAGGTCCAAGTACATAAGGCTTCTCATATCTATCATTTAAATTAAACATATCATTACCAAATGCTTCAGTTCTACCGCATGTATCATATACTTCTCTAGGTATTAAAGAAGGCATTAATAACTCTTGAGCACCAGCTTTATCCATTTCATCTTTTACGATATAACGAATCTTATCAAGAACTCTAAGTCCTAAAGGTAAAAACATATAAATACCTGAACTAACCTTCTTAATCATTCCAGAACGAACTAGCAAATTACCAGATTTACTATCCTCATCTTTTACATCTTCACGCAATGTGAAAAAATAACTCTTACTTAATTTCATAATTATCCCTCCTAAAACAAAAAGAATGATACCTATAAGGAGTGCTAGTAGCACGGTACCATCCTTTATTTAACTCAAAATTTATAACGATGCATAAACACCGGAAGTAAAAACTTCTTCAAGAAAGGTAGGAATTATACTAGATTATAATTAAGTTCACACTATCCTTAACTCACTATCTATAAGAGCTAATATAATTATGGTCTTTCCAATGAATTTAAAACTGATAATATTCTATTATTTTTTTATAAAAATGTCAATAATAACTAGCTAAGTTCTTCAATTCTCATCAATTGATTATATTTACAAATTCTATCTGTTCTAGACATAGAACCAGTTTTTATTTGACCTAAATCAAGTCCGACTGCTAAGTCAGCAATAGTTGTATCTTCAGTCTCCCCAGAACGATGTGAAATAATAGTCTTATAGCCATGTTCTTTAGCTAACTTAATAGTCTCTAAAGTTTCAGTAATAGTACCAATTTGATTTACTTTAAGTAAAATAGCGTTTCCTGCATGATTATCAATACCTTTTTGAAGACATTTGATATTAGTAACAAATAAATCATCTCCTACTAATTGAATTCTATCTCCTAAACGTTCAGTTATTTTTCTAAAACCTTCCCAGTCATTTTCATCAACTGGATCCTCGATTGATACTATTGGATAAGTATTAACAAGTTCCTCATAAAAATCAATTAACTCATCTGTTGTTAAAGACTTACCATCAACATGATAATAGCCATCTTTATAAAATTCTGAAGCAGCTACGTCAATTGCTAATTTAACATCTTTAAAAGGTTCATAACCAGCTCTAGAAATGGCTTCTAGTATAAGTTCAAACCCTTCTTTATTAGAGCTTAAATTAGGAGCAAATCCACCTTCATCACCAACACCAGTAAAATAACCTTTCTCTTTTAAGACATTTTTTAAGGCATGGAACACTTCAGCTCCAGTACGAACTCTTTCATGAATAGTATCTTGTTGTGGAATAATCATAAATTCTTGAAAGTCCAAATTATTATCAGCATGAGCTCCACCATTAATAATATTCATCATTGGATAAGGTAAACTTCTACCAGTTCCAACATACTCATATAAAGGTTTTTTAGCAGCAATAGCGCTAGCTCTTAAACAAGCCATAGATACACCAAGTATAGCGTTAGCTCCAAGATTAGATTTAGTCTCAGTACCATCAAGTTCGATTAAAGTCTTATCTATTAATTCTTGTTCACTAGCATCCATTCCAATTACTTTATCACGAATAGTAGTATTAACATTATTAACAGCTTTTAATACACCTTTACCATTATATCTGTAATCACCATCACGCATTTCTAAAGCTTCTCTTTCACCAGTTGAGGCACCAGAAGGCACAATTGCTCTTCCTAAAGTACCATCTTCAAGTATAACATCAACTTCAACCGTAGGATTTCCCCTAGAATCCAAAACTTCTCTAGCTCTTACATTTTTAATTTTCACTTTTTAACTCCTCCACTTTATCCTTAAATTCTTTTCCACGTACTTCACATTCTTTATATTGATCCCAAGATGCTGAAGCCGGACTTAATAATATAACATCCCCTGTATCAGATACTTCAACGCACTTGTCAAATCCATCACTTAAATGTTCATAAATATAAGTTGGTATATTTAAACTCTTTCCAAACTCAAGAACTCTTTCTCTACATTGTCCAATACCAATAATACTCTTAACATGTTTCATATAAGGACTTAATTCATTAAAATCTTGCCCTCTTTCTAATCCACCAAGAATTAATATTATTGGCTTTTCAAAAGATGATAACGCAATTTGTGTACATTTAATATTAGTAGCCTCTGTATCATTATAAAATAACCTACTAGAAACAGTATCAACATATTCTAATCTATGTTCAACGCCTCTAAAATTAGAAATTACTTCTTTTATAACTTCATTACTAACACCAAATTCTTTAGAAATCATAATGGCACCCATACAATTTTCTAAATTATGTCTACCTGCAATAAAAACTTTGTCAGTATCAATAACTTTATCACCATAATAATAAATTGCTCCATCCTTTAAGTAACAACCATTTATCTCCTTAGTACTAGAAAAATATTTAACAGTCGATTTTATATCTTTAGTTTCATTAATAACATCATCATTATCAATATTTAAAATCGCAACATCAGTACTAGTTTGATTATTAAATAATCTAGCTTTAACTTCTTTATATTTTTCATAAGTACCAAAGAAATCTATATGTGCTGGACTTAAATTAGTCATTAAAGCTACATCAGGTTTATAAGTACTCATATTATTTAATTGTTGACAAGAAACTTCCATCACAACAATATCGCCTGGTACTAAATCATTTAAAATACTACAAAATGGATAACCGATGTTACCAGCTAAATGAACTTTATCACCAAAGGCACTTTTCATTATTTCATAAGTAAGAGATGTTGTCGTAGTCTTACCATTTGTACCTGTAATACCTATAATTTTTATATCATCAGGTAATAATCTATAAGTCATTTCAACTTCATTTAAAACTTCTATTCCTAATTCTTGTGCTTTAACTACATATTTATGACTATTAGGAACACCTGGATTCTTAATTAAATAATCAAATGAGTTATCAAGTAAATCATCTGGATGACTACCAAAAATTAGTTTAACACCAAGTTCACGTAATTCAGCGATTTGACCCTTATCTAATTTTTCTTCTTCCTTACTATCATTTAAGATAACTTCATTGCCTCTTTCTATTAAAATTTTAGCAGCACTATAACCAGAACGAGCAAGCCCAAGTATTAAAATTTTATTATCTTTAAACATTTTATCACCAATATAATTATACTACGAAAAATGCCTTTTAACTACTATAAATTATTGATAAAAACTAAAAATATATGCTATAATAAATAAAAGATGGAGAGGGAAAATATGAAATTAGTAACATTAAATCAACAACAATTTAATAAGTATGCTAGTAGTCATAGATACAGAAACTATTATCAAACATCAGCATATGGTCTTTCTATGTTAAAACTAGGATATAATGTTCACTATTTTGGTATAGTTGATGGAACAAACTCTCTAATAGGCGCAACCATGATACTTTATAAAGAAGTATTTATGAATAATAAAATAGCCTATGCTCCAAGAGGAATATTATTTGATTACTCTGATTCTAAAAAAGTAAAAGAACTTGCTGAATGTTTAAGAAATTTATTAGGTAAACAAGGTTTTATGTTACTAAGAATGGATCCATATATTCCAATAAGTATTCATAGTAATGATGGAAACTTAATAAATATGAATAATCAAGAAAGTATAATTTTAGAAAATCTTGCTACTGCAAAATTTGAATATAAAGGAAAAAATTTATACTTTGAAAATGAAAAGCCTAGATGGGAAGCACTAGTACTTTTAAATAAAAATGAAGAAGTATTATTTGAAAGCTTCGATAAAAGAACTAGAAATAAAATTAGAAGAGCCAAAAATATTGGTATTGAAGTATATAATGATACAACAAAAGATATAAAAGATCTTTATGAATTCGTCGGTAAAAAAGATAAAAAACCAATAAAATATTATGAAGCTTTAGTTAAAAACTTTGGTGAAAATATTGATGTATATTATGCCAAAATAAATACTGAAACTTTCATTATAAACAGTAGAAAAATGTATGAAAATGAACTACTAAACAACGAACAACTAGCAGAAGGAATTCAACAATATGCACCAGATGATAAAGAAAGACAAAATACTTTAAATAAAAAAATGGAGTCTGACAAATTAGTAAGTTCATATAAGAATAACATGTTACTTGCAACGGAATTATTAAAAAAGCATCCCGAAGGAATCTTAATTGGCGGAGCTCTTGTTATTAAATATGATAACGCCGCTTATATTGTTAGCGATGGCTACAATGAAAAATTTTCATCACTTAACGCCAGTTATCTAATAAAATGGCAAATGATTTCAGACTATAATCGACAAGGACTAAAATATTTAAATATGAATGCCGTTGTTGGAGAGTTTGAAAAGAAAAACCAGTACTCTGGATTAAATGAAATGAAACTTGGCTTTAATACAATAGTAACTGAGTATATAGGTGAATTTGATTTAATACTAAATAATTTTACATATAATTTATTTAAAAGTTTTAATAAAGGAAAATAAGCAACTTAAAAAAGCTGCTTATTTTTTTGCACAAAAAAAGCAGAAGCAATAACTTCTACTTTTTATTATATTATCATTAACCAATGATTTCAGTAACATTACCAGCACCAACAGTACGTCCACCTTCACGGATAGAGAATTTAGTACCTTGTTCAAGTGCGATAGGGTGAATTAATTCAACCTCAATGTTAATGTTATCACCTGGCATAACCATTTCTACACCTTCTGGTAAAGTGATTACACCAGTAACGTCTGTAGTTCTGAAATAGAATTGAGGACGATAGTTTGTGAAGAATGGAGTATGACGTCCACCTTCTTCTTTGCTTAATACATAAACTGTAGCTTTGAATTTATGATGAGGTGTAACACTTCCTGGTTTAGCAAGAACTTGTCCACGTTCAACTTCTTCACGAGTAATACCACGTAATAATACACCAGCATTATCTCCAGCTTCAGCATAGTCTAATTGTTTATGGAACATTTCAATTCCAGTAACAACTGTCTTCTTAGTTTCTTTAATACCAACGATTTCAACTTCATCGTTAAGTTTTAATTGTCCACGTTCAACACGTCCAGTAACAACTGTACCACGACCTGTAATAGTGAATACGTCTTCAATACTCATTAAGAAAGGTTTATCATTATCTCTTTCTGGAGTAGGAATCCAAGTATCAACAGCATCCATTAATTCATCAATTTTTCCAACCCATTCAGGATCTCCTTCAAGAGCCTTAAGAGCAGAACCACGGATAATTGGAGTTTCATCACCTTCATATCCATATTCGTTTAATAAATCACGAATTTCCATTTCTACTAAGTCTAATAATTCAGGATCATCTACCATATCACATTTATTCATGAATACAACCATTTTAGGTACTCCAACTTGACGAGCAAGTAAGATATGTTCACGAGTTTGTGCCATAGGTCCGTCTGTAGCAGCAATAACTAAGATTGCTCCATCCATTTGAGCAGCACCTGTAATCATGTTTTTAACATAATCAGCATGTCCTGGACAGTCTACGTGAGCATAATGTCTCTTATCAGTACTATATTCAACGTGAGCAGTATTGATAGTGATACCACGTTCTCTTTCTTCTGGTGCTTTATCGATGTTAGCAAAATCAACAGCTTGATTTCCGTTTTTACCAGCTAAACACTTAGTAATAGCAGCAGTTAAAGTAGTTTTACCATGATCTACGTGTCCAATTGTACCAATGTTAACATGTGGTTTTGAACGATCAAATTTTTCTTTTGCCATATTAATTTTTCCTCCTTATTTATACAACATCTATTTTATCTAATAATTGAAGTTTTTTCAACTATTTTGATACTAAATTACTAATTTCCACTTTTTTTAATAATTTCATCAGCAATATTTTTTGGTACTTCTTCATAATGATCTGGGAACATTACGAATGTAGCTCTACCTTGTGTATTAGAACGTAAGTTAGTAGCATAACCAAACATTTCTGATAATGGAACCATAGCGCTTAATTTAACAGCATTACCTTGTGACTCTTGTCCTAATGGCTTACCACGACGAGATGTTAAATCACCCATAACGTTACCGAAGTATTCATCTGGTGTAGTAACATCAACTTTCATAATAGGCTCAAGTAATACTGGTTTACATTTATTTTTAGCTTCTTTTAATGCAAAGCTAGCAGCAATTTTAAATGCCATTTCGTTAGAGTCAACATCATGGTAAGAACCATCGAATAATGTACATTTAACATCGATCATAGGATATCCAGCAAGAACACCAGTTTGTAATGCTTCTTGTAATCCTTTATCAACAACTGGAATGTACTCTCTAGGTACTACACCACCAACGATTTGATCAACGAATTCATAACCTTTATCTGGATTTGGCTCAAATTTAACCCAAACATGTCCATATTGTCCACGTCCACCAGATTGTTTAATATACTTACCTTCACAATCAGCAGCTTGCTTAATTGTTTCACGGTAAGCAACTTGTGGAGCACCAACATTTGCTTCAACATTGAATTCACGTTTCATACGATCAACTAATACATCAAGGTGTAACTCACCCATACCAGCGATAACTGTTTGACCAGTTTCATGATCAGTATGAACTTTAAATGTTGGATCCTCTTCTGCTAATTTTTGTAATGCTAATGACATTTTAGCTTGATCAGCTTTTGACTTAGGTTCAACAGCTAATTGAATAACTGGCTCAGGAACAACTAAGCTTTCCAAAATAATTGGTTTCTTTTCATCACATAATGTATCACCAGTAGTTGTATTCTTTAATCCAACTGCTGCAGCAATATCACCAGTGTAAACATCACTAATTTCATTACGAGTATTAGCATGCATTTGTAGTATACGTCCAATTCTTTCTTTAACTTCTTTAGTAGAGTTTAACACATAACTACCAGAAGCTAAATGTCCAGAGTAAACTCTGAAGAATGTTAAACGTCCAACAAATGGATCTGTCATAACCTTAAATGCTAAAGAACTAAATGGTTCATTATCATTAGGATGACGAACTTCTTCTTCTCCCTTTAAATTACGTCCTTTAATAGCTGGAGTATCAACAGGACTTGGTAGATAATCAATAACTGCATCAAGTAATGGTCTAATACCTTTATTACCTAAAGCATCTCCACACATAACAGGGAAAAATTCAGCTTTTAAACATCCTTTACGGATAGCTCTTTTAACAATATCTGTAGAGATTTCTTCTCCCTCTAGATATTTTTCCATCATTTCATCATCAAATTCAGCAACTGCTTCTAATAATTCAGAATGTTTCTCAGCTACTAAATCTTTTAAATCGCTTGGGATTTCAATTTCTTTAGAGTTTTCTTCTTCTGTACCATCAAACTCATAAGCTTTTTGAGTAATGATATCAACAAATCCACGGAAATTATCTTCAGCACCGATTGGCCATTCAATTGGAGCAGCATTAACACCTAATCTGTTTTTAATGCTCTGTAAACTGTATGCAAAATCAGCACCCATTTTTCCCATTTTATTAGCGAAAATAATTCTAGGAACACTAAACTCATCAGCTTGACGCCATACTGTTTCCATTTGAGGTTCAACACCAGCTTGAGCATCAAGTAAAGCTACAGAACCATCAAGTACTCTTAAACTACGACTAACTTCAATAGTAAAGTCTACGTGTCCAGGAGTATCGATTATATTACAACGGTATCCATTCCAATATGCAGTTGTTGCTGCAGAAGTAATAGTGATACCACGTTCTTTTTCTTGCTCCATCCAGTCCATTTGGCTAGCTCCATCATGAGTTTCACCAATTTTATGGATTTTACCAGCAAGATATAAAATACGCTCAGTAGTTGTAGTTTTACCAGCATCAATATGAGCCATAATTCCAAAATTTCTTGTCTTATCTAAAGACGTATCTCTTGCCATAAATTACCCTTTCCTACCATCTATAATGAGCAAAAGCTTTATTAGCCTCAGCCATTCTATGAGTATCTTCACGTTTTTTAACTGCTGCACCTGTACCATTAGCAGCATCTAAAATTTCATTAGCTAAATTATCAGCCATTCCTTTTCCACCACGTTCACGAGAATACTTAGTTAACCATCTTAACGCTAAAGCTTGACTTCTCGCAGGTGTAACTTCTATAGGCACTTGATAGTTAGATCCACCAACACGGCGACTCTTAACTTCAAGAGCTGGTTTAATATTTTCCATAGCAGCATTAAATACTTCTAATGGATCTTTACCAGACTTTGCCTTAATTTTATCAAATGCTTCATAAACTATTGTTTGAGCTGTTCCTTTTTTACCATCTAACATAATAGTATTGATTAGTTTAGCAACTACTTTTGACTTATATATTGGATCTGGTAAAATGTCTCTTTTAACTGCACGTCTCTTACGCATTTTAATTTCCTCCCTTCAAAATTTTAATTTTACTTAGGTCTCTTAGCACCGTATTTACTACGTCCTTGCTTACGATCCTTAACACCAGCAGTATCTAAAGTACCACGAATAATATGATAACGAACACCGATTAAGTCCTTAACACGACCACCACGAATTAATACAACACTATGCTCTTGTAAGTTGTGTCCAATTCCAGGTATATAAGTATCAACTTCTTTACCATTAGATAAACGAACACGCGCATATTTACGTAATGCTGAGTTTGGCTTTTTAGGTGTTTTAGTACCAACACGAGTACAAACTCCACGTTTTTGAGGTGAATGAACTTCAGTTGCCTTCTTTTGAATAGTATTGATTCCAACTCCAAGAACTGGTGCTTTACTCTTTCTAACCTTATCCTTACGATTTTTATGAACTAATTGGTTAATTGTAGGCATAAAATATATCTCCTTTCTTTACACATATCCAGGTGTATCATTTTACCCTTTAAATAAAACTTTGCACAAAGCAAAGATATTTAATCAGCAAAAATAATATAACACTAACTTAAATCAAAGTCAACCAATTATTTATATATTATGCTAAAATTTCCAAAAAAATACCTCAAAAGAAAAAAACTGAATTTATCAGTTTTCTCAATACTTATTTTCTTCTTTTTTTATTAATCAATAAGTTACCATAATAATCAAGTAAAGTTCCAACTACTGCTACAATAGAAAATGAAACAGATATAAATATGATGAACTTAGGATTCCAAATAATCTCTAAAAGAAAGTCTTTAGGTAAATCAATTACAAATATATAAATAAATATATAAGTAGCGGCAATAAAACATAACATCATAAATACATTAGATAAACACATTTCATTAACAGATAGTTTTCTACCATAAAAATCTTCTTCTAAAATATCATGACTAACTTTAGTAAATCTACTCCATTTATATGAATTACTTAAACCAATATATGGAAAAGCAATAACTGGCACAAACGTAAGTGAAAAAGTTGTCATATAACCTTTTTTAAATTTCTTACTAAAGTAATAATTAACTTTCCAAGATAGTAATACGTAAAATATCAAACAAACAGAAGTAAAAAAGGTACATATACCATTTAAAGAATCAGAACCAGAACAAGCAAATGATAATAAATAAAATGAAAGTCCAAATGCCAATAAAAGTACTGCACTCCATGGATTAACTTTAGCTTTCTTGAAATACAAATATTCAGAGTAAATAGGAACTAATCCTTTCCATGCTGTCTCTCCTATTTTTTCAAAGAAATAGTATCTTCCTAATAAATAATACAATAAAAATACCAATAATATAATCCAGACAACTATAGCATCTGGCGTAAAACTAAATAAAAAATTATACATCACTAACAACTCCTTACTACTTTAACATAATTATAAACATAATTAGAAAACTTTTCAAGAAAAAAACAGAACACATTTCGTGTTCTGTTAGAAAACATTATTCCATAAATTGATCTTCTAATTTTTCAAGAGGTTCATCGTCCATGAATTCAGTCTTTAATTCATAGTCAACATCTCTATATGTTTTACTACCAGTACCAGCTGGTATTAGTTTACCAATGATAACATTTTCTTTTAATCCTGATAATGGATCAACTTTTCCCTTTATAGCAGCATCAGTTAAGATACGTGTAGTCTCTTGGAATGAAGCTGCTGATAAGAATGAATCAGTTTCCAAAGCTGCCTTTGTAATACCAAGAAGTATTGGAATACCTCTAGCTGGTTTTTTACCTTTAATAACAGCGTCTTTATTACCATCTGTAAATTCACGGAAGTTAACTAGACTACCAGGTAAGAACTTAGTATCTCCAGATTCAACAATTCTAATCTTAGAAATCATACGTCTTGCAATGATTTCAATATGTTTATCAGAAATATCAACACCTTGAGAACGATAAGTATTTTGAACTTCTTTTAAGATATATTCTTGTGTTGTAATTGGATCTGTTACAGCAAGTAACTCTTTTGGATTAACAGCACCTTCTGTAAGTCTATCTCCACAATGTACTTCAGTACCTTTTTCAACACATAATTTAGCACCATAATTAGTAACATGTTCTTTTGTCTCTAATTTATTTGTGATACTAATCTTATATTTACCATGATCTTCTTTGATCTTAGAAACTGTACCATCAATTTCAGCAATAGTTGCTTTAGCTTTTGGATTACGAGCTTCAAATAATTCTTGAACACGAGGAAGACCTTGAGTAATATCGGCATCACCACCATGAGCAACTCCACCTGAATGGAATGTACGCATTGTAAGCTGTGTACCAGGTTCACCAATTGATTGAGCAGCCATAACACCAACAGCTTCACCGATTTCAACTAAGTTACCAGTAGCTAAGTTACGACCATAACATTTTTGACATACTCCATTAACAGTACCACAAGTTAAAATTGTACGTATTTCTACTTCAGTTATACCTGCAGCAATAATTTTATCTGCTAATGATTCAGTAATCATTTGTAATTTATCAACAATAACTTCTTTTGTTTCTGGATTAATAATCTTCTTATTAGCAAATCTACCAACAATACGATCGCGTAATCCTTCAATTACAGAACCTGTTTTATCATTAATAAATGCATGAACAACAACACCTTGGTCTGTTCCACAATCCTCTTCACGAACTATCATGTCTTGACTAACATCAACTAAACGACGAGTCAAATATCCAGAGTCAGCAGTTTTTAAAGCTGTATCTGCTAAACCTTTACGAGTACCATGAGTAGATAAGAAGAATTCAGCAACTGACAAACCTTCGATGAAGTTTGAAAGAATTGGAATTTCAACAGATGTACCATCTGGTTTAGCCATGATACCACGCATACCAGCAACTTGAGTAAAGTTTGAAATGTTACCACGAGCTTTAGAGTTCATCATTATGAATATTGGATTATCAACATCTGTATGAGAAACCTCTTCAAGTTCTGCTTTTACTTGGTCAGTAGCATTATTCCAAGTACTAATAACATTATTATATCTTTCTTCATCTGTTATTAAACCTCTCTTATACTGTTTATTAATCTTATCAACAGTCTTTTGAGCTTCAGCAACTATTTCTGGTTTTTTCTTACTAGTTTCAACATCTGCCATACTAACAGTGATACCTGAAATAGTAGAATACTTAAATCCTAAGTCTTTAAGATTATCAAGCATTGTAGAAGTTTCAGTTGTTTTATATCTTTTAAATACTTGTGCAATTATTTTTTCTAATGTTCCTTTAGCAAACGGCATAACTAATGGCATTTCTTTAATAGCCTCTGGAATATTAGTACCTTTTTCTAAGAAATATTTATTAGGTGTAATATTTTGAATATTATCATCAGTTGGTTCATTAATAAATGCAAATGAATCAGGTAAGATTTCATTAAATTTAATTTTTCCAACTGTAGTAACTAAATATTTACCTTTTTGACTTTCAGTAAATAATTTATATTTAAATGAGTCAACAGGTATCGCAACACGAGCATGAAGTGTTAATTCTCTACGTTCGTAAGCCATTAAAGCTTCATTAGTGTTTTTAAATACTCTACCTTCTCCTTCTTCACCAGCTTTTTCCATAGTTATGTAATAATTACCTAAAACCATATCTTGTGAAGGTGTAACGATTGGATCACCTGATTTTGGATGAAGAATGTTATTTGAACCTAGCATTAATAATCTAGCTTCTGCTTGTGCTTCTTCTGATAAAGGTACGTGAACAGCCATCTGGTCACCATCGAAGTCTGCATTGAAAGCAGGACATACTAATGGATGTAAACGAATAGCTTTTCCACCAACTAAGATAGGTTCAAATGCTTGAATACCTAATCTATGTAATGTAGGAGCACGGTTTAACATTACTGGATGTTCTTTAATAACTTCTTCAACAATATCCCAAACAACAGGATCTTGATTATCTATTAATCTTTTAGCAGCTTTAATATTATGAGCTATATCTTTTTCAACTAAACCATGAATAACATGAGGTTTGAATAACTCTAAAGCCATTTCTTTAGGTATACCACATTGATACATCTTTAAGCTTGGTCCAACAACGATAACTGAACGTCCAGAATAATCAACACGTTTACCTAATAAGTTTTGACGGAAACGGCCTTGTTTACCTTTTAACATACTAGATAAAGATTTTAAAGGTCTATTTCCAGCACCTGTTACACTTCTACCACGACGTCCATTATCAAGTAATGAGTCAACAGCTTCTTGTAACATACGTTTTTCATTTTGAATAATGATAGTAGGAGCTCCTAAATCAATAAGCTTCTTTAAACGATTATTACGGTTAATAACACGTCTATATAAATCATTTAAATCAGAAGTAGCAAATCTACCACCATCTAATTGAATCATAGGTCTTAACTCTGGTGGAATAACTGGAATACAATCCATAATCATCCATTCAGGTTTATTACCAGAAGAATAGAATGCATCTAATACATCAAGTCTTTTAAGTAATCTTGTTCTCTTTTGACCTTGTGCATTTTCTAATTCCTTAGTAATTTCATCTATTTCTTTCTTTAAATCAACATTCTTCAAAAGCTCTTTAATAGCTTCAGCACCCATACCAACTCTAAAGCCAGTACCATACTTTTCATAATAAGCTCTATATTCTTTTTCAGATAATGTTTGTTTATTTTCTAATGGTGCATTACCTTTATCAATAACAACATAACTAACAAAGTATAAAACTTCTTCCAAATCTCTAGGACTCATATCAAGTACAAGACCCATACGAGAAGGAACACCTTTAAAGAACCAGATATGTGATACAGGTGTAGCAAGTTCAATATGTCCCATACGTTCACGACGAACTTTAGAACGAGTAACTTCAACACCACAACGGTCACATACTATATTTTTATAACGAACTCTTTTATATTTTCCACAGGCACATTCAAAATCCTTAGTAGGTCCAAAGATTTTTTCACAGAACAAACCATCTCTTTCAGGTCTAAGAGTACGATAGTTAATAGTCTCTGGCTTTTTTACTTCTCCATAAGACCATTCACGAATTTTTTCAGGAGAAGCGATACCAATTTTTAATGCATCAAACTTATTAACTTCTATCATTAAAGATCAGCTCCTTCCTCAAAATCTTCATCTTCATTGAATTCATCATTCATGAAGTCTTCATAATCTTCTTCAAATTCTTTTTCTTCATCTTCGAACTCATCATCTCCATCATCATATGGCTCCTCTTCACCATCAGGTTCAGATACAACCTCTGTAACTGGAGAATTTTCAAATTCTTCTATTGATGAATTGTTATCATCTCTATCTTCTGCTTCTTCTATTTCTTTAAGTTGTAATGTTTCACCATCATCATTGATTATTGAAATATCAAGTCCAAGTGCTTGGAATTCTTTCATCAATACTCTGAATGATTCTGGAACACCAGCTTGATTAATTTCTTGACCCTTAATAATTGATTCATAAACTTTAACACGGCCAATAACATCATCTGATTTAACAGTTAAGATTTCTTGTAATGTATGTGCTGCACCATATGCATATAGTGCCCAAACTTCCATTTCACCAAATCTTTGACCACCGAATTGAGCTTTACCACCTAAAGGTTGTTGAGTAACTAATGAGTAAGGTCCAGTAGAACGAGCATGTAATTTATCATCAACCATGTGATGTAGTTTGATCATGTACATTACACCAACAGCAATTCTATGATCAAATGGCTCACCAGTACGACCATCATATAAAACAGTCTTACCATCTTCATCCATTCCAGCTTCCTTCATCATAGCTTTAATATCATCGATATGAGCTCCATCAAATACTGGAGTTGCTATATGAACACCAAGTTTCTTACAAGCCATACCCATATGAATCTCAAGAATCTGTCCAAAGTTCATACGAGAAGGAACACCTTGTGGATTTAACATAATATCAACTGGAGTACCATCTGGTAAATATGGCATATCTTCTTGTGGAAGAATAAGTGAAATAACACCCTTATTACCATGACGTCCAGACATCTTATCTCCAACTTGAATCTTACGTTTTTGAATTATATAAACACGAATTACTTTGCTAACACCAGCAGGTAATTCATCATTATCTTTACGAGAATAAATCTTTATATCGTGAACGATACCATCTCCACCATGTGGAACACGTAAAGAAGTATCACGAACTTCACGAGTTTTTTCACCAAAGATAGCATGTAAAAGTTTTTCTTCTGAAGTAAGTTCAGCCATACCCTTAGGAGTAACTTTACCAACTAAGATATCTCCTTCTTTTACTTCAGTACCAATAGTAATGATACCATTTTCATCTAAGTTACGACGTGCTTCTTCTGAAACATTAGGAATATCTCTTGTAATTTCTTCAGGTCCTAATTTAGTTTCACGACATTGCATTTCATAATCTTCAAGATGTAATGAAGTATATTTATCATCTTTTACTAAGTTTTCATTTAAGATAACAGCATCTTCATAGTTATAACCATTAAATGTCATGAAAGCAACAGTCATATTTTTACCTAATGCTAATTCACCTTTATCAGTAGAGTTACCATCAGCAAGAATAGTCTTATCAGCTTTTACTTTATCACCAACATGAACAATAGGTCTTTGATGAGAACAAATACTAGAGTTTGCTAATTCAAAGTTAGCTAACTTATATGTATCTTTTCCTTCTTTTGTTTTAACTACAACTTTCTTAGCATCAACATATTCAACAATACCATCATTTTTAGCAATTACTTCAACACCAGAATCTTTTGCTGCAATAAACTCAACACCAGTTCCAACATATGGAGCTTCAGTTTTGATTAATGGCATAGCTTGACGTTGCATGTTAGCACCCATTGAAGCACGAGTAGCATCATCATGCTCTAGGAATGGAATACAACTAGTAGTAACAGAAACAACTTGTTGTGGACTAACATCTATATAATCAACTTGTTCTGGTTTAGCTAAAATATTTTCACCACGGAAACGAGCATTAACAAGTTCACTAGTAATTGTATTAGATTCATCAGTATCAACAGTAGATTGAGAAATAATATAATCTAATTCTTCATCAGCTGTTAAATATTGAACATCATCAGTAATTTGACAATTAACAACCTTACGATATGGAGTCATAATAAATCCATATTCATCTATTTTTGCATAACTTGCTAAAGAAGTAATTAATCCAATGTTTGGTCCTTCTGGAGATTCAATTGGACAAATACGACCATAGTGTGAACTATTAACGTCACGTACTTCAACACCAGCACGATCACGAGAAAGTCCTCCAGGTCCTAATGCAGAAAGACGACGTTTATTAGTAAGTTCAGCAATTGGATTTGTTTGATCCATGAATTGAGATAATTGTGAACTACCAAAGAATTCTTTCATAGCAGCAGTTACTGGACGAATATTAATTAATGTTTTAGGAGTTACTTCTTCCATTTCTTGAGTAGTCATTCTTTCACGAACAACTCTTTCCATTCTAGAAACACCAATTCTAAATTGATTTTGTAAAAGTTCTCCAACTTGACGAATACGTCTATTTCCTAAATGATCGATTTCATCAAAATTACCAACACCTTGTAATAAGTTTAAGTAATATGAAACAGAGGCATATACATCAGATATAGTTAAACGTTTAACATCAATGCTTTGATCATTACCAATAACATCTATTTTCTTTTTCTTATCATTAGGATTAACAATCTTAACTATTTGAACTTTATTATATTGATCTAATTCTTCATTAACTTTAACTTCTTTTAACCCAAATCCATTAGCTAAAGCTTCTTTTAATACATCAATATTAGCCTTAGTAATTTTTGTACCTTTTTCAAGAACAACTTCACCATTATTAGTAACATCTTCAGCTAAAACTTGGTCAAGCATACGATCAAGTACATTTAATTTACGATTAAATTTATAACGACCTACTCTAGCTAAATCATATCTAAATTCATCAAAGAATCTTGTAATGATTTGGTTCTTAGATGAATCAAGAGTAACTGGTTCACCTGGTCTTAATTTTTCATAAATTTCAATTAAAGCTTCATCAGTATTCTTAGTAGAGTCTTTAGCAATAGTATTCTTTAAATACTCATCTTCACCAAACATCTTAAAGATATCTTCATCACTAGATAAACCAAATGCTCTAAGTAATGTAGTTAAAGTAACTTTTCTAGTACGGTCAATACGTACATATAAAACATCTCTAGCATCAGTTTCAAACTCTAACCAAGTACCACGTGTAGGTATAATTTGTGAAGTAATTAACTCACGACCAGATTTATCAATTTCACGATTATAATATACGCTTGGAGAACGAACTAATTGTGAAACGATAACACGTTCAGCACCATTGATTACGAATGTTCCTGAATCAGTCATCATAGGCATATCACCCATGAAAATTTCTTGTTCTTTTACTTCACCTGACTCACGGTTAAATAAACGAACTTCAACTCTTAATGGAGCAGCATAAGTACTTTCACGATCTTTACTTTCTTTTATTGAATATCTAGGTTCATCAAAATGATAATCCCCAAATTCAAGCGATAAAGTTCCAGAGAAATTTTCTACTGGAAATAGATCTTCGAATACTTCTTTTATACCTGTATCTAAAAACCATTTATAAGATTTCTTTTGAACCTCTAATAAATCTTTTAGTTCATAGGTATTTCTAATTTTAGAGAAATTTCTTCTCTCACGATAGTCACCAGATTTTACAATTTTGTATGACACTAATTTCACCCACCTAACATAAACAAAAGCATAACTTGTAGATTTTTTATTACTAAAAAAGTCAGCAACTTATATTATCGCCACAAAAATAACGAAAAGTCAATCATAAACTACATTTAATTATAAAAAACCCTTTACTCTTTTTTAATATATCAACAGTATATATTTTTTCCAAGTCGACAATTAGCGATTTTGCACCCTGCTCCTTACGAATAACCAAGAAAAGCTTTCCATCATTTTCTAGGTAATTCTTTGCATTCATCACTATATCATAGACTACTTTTTTACCAGCCCTTATCGGAGGGTTAGTAATAATAGAAGAGTATTTAGAAGACACATTTTGATAAACATTACTTTCAAATATAGATACATTTGAAACACCATTTTCTTTAGCGTTTCTAGTAGCCAAATGTAAAGCACGCAAGTTAACATCTACCATATCAACATGTGCCGAAGTAAGTTTACTAATTACAATACCAAATACTCCATAACCGCAACCCATATCAAGAATTTTGCCTCCAACCTCTTCAAGCGGGATTGATTCAAGAAGAAGTCTACTGCCAAAATCCAAACCGTCCTTTGAAAAAACACCATTATCGGTTAAAAATGTAAATTTATTACCAAGTACTGTACACGACGTCTTAACTACATTACTAGGTAATTTATCATTAGTAAAATATTGTCCCATGTAATCTCCTACGAAAAAAAAAGAAGAAGAAAACCTCCATTAAAAATATTAGTTTTCTTCCTTTCGAAACATATATTACAATAAAATTATCTATATGTCAAACTTTTTTTATATTTTTTTACACTTTTTTACTTATTTTTTTACTATAAATAGCCCAACCAAACCCTAAAATAGCAAAAATCAATAAAACATCAACTAATACCCTACCCGTGTTTGGATTTACTATAACAGTTTCTTTTTCTTTTTCTAACACCTGGACTTCCAAATCAAAAGTAACATCACCATACGTAACTTTTAAATATTGTTTACCAGTTTTTTCAAAAGTAAAGTCATCATCAACATCAATATCAAAACCAGATGTTATTTCTTCGCTAGTGCCATCAGAATAAGAAACCAATAACACAATATTGCTAGAATCAAATTTATCCCCAACATAAACTTTAGCTTTATAAGAATCTGCCTTTGCTTCAACTTTTTCAACTTTCTTAACATATACATCAAAAGTTAATACCGTACCTTCATATTCTACACTAATGGTCTTAGTACCTTCAGTCTCAAAGACAGTGCCTTTTTTCAAAGAAAGATTCAAGTTATCAGAAACATCCATTTTTGTAAGATCACTTTTAATAACAGTCAAAGTCAAACCAGTAGAATCAAACTTTTCACCAACAACATAATTAGTTTTATTAGGAAGACTTTTAATTATAACGCTGTCAACTACCGCCTCCAAAACATTTATATCAAATGTTGTTTTAAAACCATTATAAGAAACATTAATTTCTTTAACACCAACGCTATCTAATACAGTACCATCTACAACAGAAGTAGTAAATCCAGAAGTAATTGTATCAATTTTACCATTATTATAGTTCAAATAAATAGATAATCCAGAAGAATCAAATTTTTCACCTTTATAATAGTTTATCAATTTCGGCTTATCTTTAATACTAATAGACGCTAACTCTATAGCTTTAACATTTACTTCAAAAGTTGCCTTCTTTCCATTATATGATATTGTTATAACCTCAGAACCAACAGTAGTAAGAGTTTTAGGACTACATTCATAATCAGAAACCTCAAAAGAATTTCCATCATCGTAATGTGCAACTACCTTCAAACCAGCTAAATCCAAACTTTCGTTAACATAATACTCTAATTTATTAGGCTTATTATCAACAGTTATCCCAGTCAAGCTTGCTTCCTTTACAACTAAACTATAAGTCTTACTAACAGATTTATAATTTATATTAGAAGTAGTTATAACTTTAATAGAAGCATTACCAACACCAACTCCCTTAATAATTACATTATTACCATCTTTTGAAACAATCGCAACGGAAGTATCACTAGAAGAAACCGTATAAGTAACATCATCGCTCAAAGTTACTGAAAAATTCAAAGAACCATCAACATATACACTACCAGAATTTGAACTTAATTCAACGCTTGGCGTTGCCTTTTCAATAGAACAAGTAACTTCTTTAGTAGTAGTACCATCAGCAAACATATAACCAGATAAAGTTGTAGCAGTAATAGTATAATTACCCGCACTAGTTCCCTTAAATCTATCATAAGACACACCAACTCCAGCATTAATAATTGTCTGTGCAGAACCATTATATACAGGATTAGTACAATTTCCAATTTGAGCAGTATCACTGCTGCCATTTTCATTAACAGTAACAGTATATTGCCCTGTAGAAGAATAATAATTATTATCAGCACCCTGGGTAACAACTATTTTAGTAGTACCAACACCAACAGCTTCAATTGTAACATTATTATCAACAATTGAAACAGTCGCAACAGAACTATCATTACTTTTAACAGAATATAATCCAGTTGATGGTGAAGAAACAGTAAAATTAAGTTTCTCTCCTACATATGCACTACCAGAATTTGAACTCAATTTAATATTTGGCGTAGCCTTTTCAATAGTACATTTTATTTCTTTTGAAGAACTACCATCGCTAAATGTATAACCAGAAGTAGCCGTAGCAGTAACAGTATATGTACCAGCATCAATTCCAGAATTATTCTCATAAGAAACATTAGTACCAGAAGTAACCAAAGTTTGACTAGAACCAGTATAAGTTAAATTAGAACAAGTACCAGCAACAGCATTTCCTGAAACATTAACAGAATATGTAGTAGTTGAATTCCCAAAAGTTACAGTAACTGTCTTAGTACCAGCACTATCAAAACTAGAAGGACTAATTGTATAACCAGACTCAATAACGCCAGTAGTATTTTGATAAACAGCATTTAAAACCATGCCAGAAGGATCTATATTCTCACCAATGGAGTAGTCAGTTTTACTTGGCATAGTCTTAATAGAAATAGAAGTAAAAGATTCAGGATAAACACTAACACCATCCTCGTCCATTCTAACTACCATCGAACTTGCATCATCAACAGAATACCAATTTAAAAAACCATAATTATAAGAAGCACCTTTACCATAAGGATAAACCGTCTTACCATTAATTGTAGCCGTAATTTCTCTGCCAGACGCCAAAGTTTTAGAAAAGTCTCCAACAATTGATACATTACTATTACGAGGAGTAATAGTATATCTCGGTCTAAGCTTATTTAAATAATCTAAAGTATTAGAATACCATAATCCATGATGACTCAACTTAACAAAATCTATATAAAGAGGTGCTGTAGAAGTTATATTACTAGAATTAATCTTTTTTGCTATAGCAGAAGCCAAAGCATCTTCATATCCACAATAAGCAAAATTATTAGCCAAATAATTTTCTGCACTACTTGTATCATTAGCATATCTTACATAATTCATCAAATCACCAGTAAGAACAGCTCTCTTATTACCTACAGAAATCAACATACCTATAGATCTTACATTTTCATTTAAAGGTCCTGAATAAGTTGGATTCTTCCCATTATCTGGATCATATACATCATATTTTGCAAAATAATTTGAATAATGATAAAAACTACTACTTGAACTATAATTTTCATTTTTTTCACTAGAATGTAAAGTCGAACCAGTTTTGTCCCAGTAGTCAGGCCAATATGGATAATATGGACATTCCTGCTTATATTTATTATATTGAGCGGTAGTTAAATATTCAGTTGTAAGTAACTCATTATCAATTAAACCAAATAAGTCAATATTAGCACCAGCAAAATCTATACTTCTACTACTCATTTCAGAAAAAGGAATATAATCAACATTTTTTTGAATATTACTCATCTTTTTTAACCAGTAACTAACATTATAATCACTATTTGTACCATATGAGTCATAATATTCAACTAATAATCGACAAATATCCGGAGTTTTAGCGTAACCATTTGACGCAGTATCATTCATTTTATAATTACCTGATGAAACTTTTTCTAAAGTACAAAAATCTTTACTATCAGAATATTTATTAAATTCATCTAAACCATATATCAAAGTTTTAAAATCATCATTACCTCTAGCATTTTGATCAAGTATTTTAGCAACCAAGTTTCCATAAAAAATAGTAGTTTCATCACTAGATAAATTTAATTCATATAATATATCTTTTAAATAAACATTTTTAAATTTAAAATTATCAACAAGATAAGCAGCATTACCAAGATGATCACCATCAGAATGTGTCAAAAGTAAGAAATCCAAAACATACTTATCTACAACTGTACCAGTTGAACCATTGTAAGATTTTGCAGTATCAGCTTTTCCAGCCATATGTTCAGTCAAAAAAGATTTGATTTTTTCATCTAAACCAGATACATACTTAGAATTATGACCAGTATCAATAAGTCCAAAATGATACTTACCAGAAGAATCAGCTTTTTCAAGAAGAATAGCATCACCAGAAGCAGTTAAAGAATGATTATTAGCAGCAGAAATAAAATAAATTCTAAGAGCATCATCCGAATCATTTTCACGATAAAAAATTCCTGAATCACGTTTATAAACATCAGACGAAATAATATATCCAAGAGTTCCAGTAGAAATAAATAATCCAAAAACAATCAAAAATAATGCAAAAATTTTCTTTTCTTTAATCAACTTCATAAATACACCTACTACTTCCTATTCTATAAAAAATTGTAACATAATACCCAGTAAAAAGAAATAAAAAAAGAAGCTAATTACTTAACTTCTACAGTAGCTCCAGCTTCTTCTAACTTAGCTTTAATTTCATCAGCTTCAGCTTTAGCAATGTTTTCTTTAACAACACCGTTTGAATCAACGATATCTTTAGATTCTTTTAATCCTAAACCAGTAATTTCTTTAACAACTTTAATAACAGCAACTTTAGCAGCTCCAGCATCAGCTATTGAAACAGTAACTGTACTTGGACCTTCTTCAGCAGCAGCTCCAGCAGCTGGTGCAGCAACAGCAACAGCACTTGGATCTACACCAAATTCTTCCTTCATTGCATCTACTAATTCTTTAATTTCTAATAAGTTCATTTCTTTTAAACTACTGATAAATTCATCTCTTGTTAATTTAGCCATTTTTCTTTTCCTCCCTATATTTTATATTTTAATTAATTTTCTTTTTGTTGACTATATAAGTCTAAGCAGATAGATAAGTCTCTTGCGATACCCATCATACCACCAGCAAGCATAGTAAGTAATCCTTCTCTTGAAGGTATAGTAGCATATTCAGCTAATTTTGCTTGATCAGCCTTTTCTCCATCTACAATCCCTACTTTTAAAACTAATGCTGGATGACTTTTAGCAAATTCAGCTAAAGTCTTTATTGGTGCGATTTGATCTTCACCATATGCAAAAGCACTAGGACCAGTTAATGATTCATTTAAATCAATTCCTAAATCATCGAAAGCACGAGCCATTAAAGTATTTTTATATACTTTATAATCTGAATTAGACTCTCTTAGCTTAACACGTAATTCCTTAGCTTCACTATCAGTAATACCACGATAATCGAATAAAACTATAGTTTTAGCAGATTGAACACGATCTTTAATTTCATCAATAACACCTTGTTTTTGCTTTAAGATTGCTTCACTTGCCATAAAACACCTCCTTATTTTATTGTAAGGATGCCATAAAAAAGTTTCTTAACTACATAGACAGTCAAGAAACTTTTAATACTCTATAAAGTCCTCGGTAGGATTTATTTGTATACCTACTGTCTATGGCACCAACAAATTGTCTTTATTATAACCTATAAAATCCTATTTGTCAAAATTATTTTCAACTTTTATTCCAGGACCCATTGTAGAAGCTATAGAAATGTTTTTAACATAATCACCTTTTACAGTAGCAGGTCTTAATTTAATTATATGAGTAACAAATGCATCAAGGTTAGCAAGTAAATCTTCATCTGAGAAAGAAACCTTACCAATGATACCATGAATGTTACCATAACTATCAGTTCTATATTCAACACGACCAGCTTTTACTTCTTCAATAGCTTTAACTACATCTAAAGTAACTGTACCAGTTTTAGGATTTGGCATTAAACCTTTAGGTCCTAAAACCTTACCTAATTTACCTAATAAAGGCATCATATCAGGCGTAGCTATCATAGTATCGAAATCAAACCAATTTTCTTTTTCTATCTTTTCAAGCATATCAACATCACCAACATAGTCAGCTCCTGCTTCTTTAGCTTGAGTAGCTTTTTCACCTCTAGCAATTACTAAAACTTTCTTAGTCTTACCAGTTCCTTTAGGAAGTACTATAGCACCTCTTAATTGTTGATCTGCTTTCTTAGTATCAAGATTTAATCTCATTGCGACTTCAACAGAACCATCAAAAGAACTAGTAGAAGTCATTTTTACTAACTTAATAGCTTCTTCTTTTGTATATACTTTATTCTTTTCTATTTTTGAAAGAGCTTCAGTATATTTCTTACTTCTTCTTTTCATTTTCTTTCCTCCTTATGTGGTAAAAGCGGATATTAATTTTAATTTTCCTTCCACATAGGTAAACCCTATATGATCAATTACTTAAGAATTACTCTTGACCTTCAACAGCAATTCCCATATTTTTAGCAGTTCCTGCTACGATCTTCATAGCTTCTTCTACAGAATATGCATTTAAATCAGGTAATTTGATTTCTGCAATTTCTCTTAATTGAGCTTCTGTAATTGTACCAACAACTTCTTTAGAACCCTTAACGGAACCTTTATTGATTTTTGCATATTTCTTCAATAAGAAACTAGCTGGTGGAGTTTTAATAACAAAATCAAAACTTCTATCATCATATACAGAGATTTCTACTGGTAAGATGTCACCCATTTTGTCTCTAGTTGCATCATTATATTTAGTACAAAAATCTTGAAGATTGATTCCTGCTGGACCTAAAACAGTTCCTACTGGTGGAGCTGGTGTAGCTTTTCCTGCTGGAATTTGTAATTTAATTTTCTTTATTGCTTCCTTTGCCACGAAAAACACCTCCTATAATTTTTCTCACGTGTTACGTGCACTATTACTGATAAATTCTATTCTCATCCCGCTTCATAAATGAAAACATCACTTATCAATAACATCTATATTAAATAAATATAGCCATTAAATAATATCATAAAGATCTATATATTTCAAGAACTTTACGCTTTTTCTATCTGTCCAAGTTCAACTTCAACAGAAGTTTCTTGTCCAAACAAATCAACAAGTAACATAACTTTTTGATTAGGTAAATCTACAGAATCAACTTTTCCATACATACCATTGAATGGTCCAGCTATTATCTTAACTTTAGCGCCAACAGTAAGTTCTTTATCAACATCAAGTCTACTAATACCCATATTACCTAAAATCTTATCAACTTCAGCTGGTTGTAATGGTGTTGGCTTAGCTCCTTTTCCAGAAGATCCAATGAAACCAGTAACACCAGGAGTATTACGTACAACATACCATGCCTCATCTGTCATAACCATTTCAACTAAAATGTATCCAGGAAACATTTTCTTAACTTTTTCTTTTGTTACACCATCTTTTACTTCAACAACTTTTTCCTCAGGTATAACAACTCTAAATATATAATCTTGCATATCCATTGATTCGGAACGCATTTCTAACTTTTCTTTAACTTTATTCTCATGACCAGAATAAGTATTAACTACATACCATTGTTTTTCCATAATTTACCTCCTATATTAATGATTGAATTAAAGCAAATATAACTTCAATTAAATAAAAGAATAAAGAACAAAATATGATGAAAACAATTGTTGCTATGGAATATCTAACCATATCTTCTTTACTTGGCCAATGAACTTTAGAAATTTCACTTTTTACACCATGGCAAAATATTCTAAATCTAACCCAAGCACTTTTTTTACTTTCAGAACTTTTATTACTCTTCTTAGTATCTTTTTTTATTTCCTTTTTATTCTTATTCTCAGTAGACTTTTTAGTTTTTTCTGTAGCCATATTTAATCATTCTCCTTAGATTAATTATTCAAAATAAAAACACTTCCAAGTGCTCACCTATAAAATAGCATAAACACCAAGAAATGTCAAACAATTTATCTAAAATTGTTAATCCTTTTTTAAAATGATACCAAAAAATTTTTTTAAAATGATACTTAGTT
>CAVAJX010000045.1:0-11079 GCA_963589235.1 bacterium
TTAAAGATTTAGAAGAAGCAAAAGATGTAGCTGTTAAAATTATGAAGGGAATGTAGTTTCCCTTTTATTTTGATATAGAAATTGGCTAAATTGTGTTGATTTCTAGGTATTAGTGTGTTATAATCTTGTTTGTCAAGTTGGAGATGATCCGCTGTTTTATATTAGATATGATCATTTTGTAAATATTTTTAGAGAGGAGAACTTATATGGCAAACATTATTGACAAGATTAATGAAAAACAAATTAATCCAAATGTTCCTGAATTTCGTGTTGGTGATACTGTAAGAGTAGATGTTAAGATTATCGAAGGTAAAAGAGAACGTATCCAAGCTTTTGAAGGTGTAGTAGTTTCACGTAAAGGTGGATCTGTTTCTGAAACTTTTACTGTACGTAAAATCTCTTCTGGTGTTGGAGTAGAAAGAATCTTCCCAATGCATTCACCAAAGATAGCTGGTATTACAGTTGTACGTCATGGTAAAGTTAGACGTGCTAAACTTACATTCTTAAAGGATAGAGTTGGTGGATACCGTATTAAAGAAAGAGGACAAAAATAAGGTTACACCTTATTTTTTCTTTTTATAGGTGATTTATGCAGAAATTTGTTAAAGAGTATGTACCTTATATAGTTATTATTATTTTGGTATTAGTGATTAAAAGATATGTTGTAACTCCTATTAGAGTTAATGGACCTTCTATGCTTCCTACTTTAAAAGATAAAGATATTATGATTTTAAATGAAGTTGGTTATAGGACTCATGGTTTAAAAAGATTTGATATTGTTGTTTTAGATTACAAAGGTGAAAAATTAATTAAAAGAGTTATTGGTCTTCCAGGTGAGAAAATTGAGTATAAAGATAATAAATTATACGTAAATGGAAAAGTTGTGAAAGAAGACTTTTCACATGCTGATACTGAGGACTTTGATGAGATTAAAGTTGAAAAAGATAGATACTTTGTACTTGGAGATAATAGGGTAAACTCTACAGATAGTAGAATCATTGGTACAGTTTCAATTAAAGATATTAGAGGTACTACTAAATTGACTATTTTTCCATTTGGTAGATTTGGTAATAAGAATTAAGTAACTATTAAAAGTTACTTTTTTTTGTTATAATTTTGGTGGAAGAAGGTGAATTCTATGGAGAGATGTTCTTGGTGTAATTTAAATAATAAACTTTATGTTGATTACCATGATAATGAATGGTGTCAGGCTAACTTTGATGATAAGTATTTATTAGAAATGTTGATACTTGAATCTTTTCAAGCAGGTCTTTCTTGGGAATGTGTTCTTAATAAAAGAGAAAGTTTTAGAAAAGCATATGATGATTTTTCTTTAGATAAAGTTTGTAATTATGATGATAATAAAATAATAGAATTAATTAATAATAAAGATATAATACGCAATAAATTAAAGATAAGAGCTAGTATTAATAACGCTAAGATATTTAAAAATATTGTTTTAGAGTTTGGTAGTTTCTATAATTATTTAAAGAGTTTTACTAATGATGAGATTTTTTATGAGATAGGTTTTACTAGTTCTTCATTATCTGATATTATTTCTAATGATTTAAAAAGAAGAGGTATGAAGTTTGTTGGTACGACAATAATTTATTCATTCTTACAAGCAATTGGTATTATATATTCTCATGAAAAATGTTGTTTTATGTATAGAGAAAAATAATGTATTGGACTTTTGTTAGATTACTGTGTATACTTATAATGTACAGTTTATAATTAGGAGGATTTTTATGGAAAAGATATTTGAGTCAGAAAATATAAATTATATTAATATTACTGAAGATTTAGTTAATGAGTATTTATTAATGGTTAATGATAAAGAAATACAAAAAATGATTTCTACAGTTGAAAGAACTTATACAAAAGAACAAGAAATAGCTTGGATTAAGGAAGCTTTAGAATCAGGTGATTATCAATTTTCAATGTTAGAAAAGGGTAGTAATAAATTTATTGGTAATGTTTCATTGATGGATGTGGATGCTGATAGTTGCGAAGTTGGTATGTGTATTACAAACAGTATGCAAGATAAACATTATGGAACTGAAGCTATAAAGAGAATTATTGATTATGCTTTTAATGATATTAAATTAAAGAAAATTAGAGCTGTAGTTTTTTCAATTAATGGAAGATCTATGCATTTAGTAGAAAAGGTTGGATTTAAAAGGACTTCTGTTGTAGAAAATGTTAAGACTGTTGATGGTGTTAGTGTTTCAGAGGTTAACTTTATTTTAGAAAGGTAGTTTCATGAAAAAAGGTTGTACTGTATATTATGATAATACTGAAATGACATACTATCATAGATTGTTTTTTACTGATTGCAGAGTTGTTTGGACTGTATCTAAAGGTAGTATGAATTATCCTGGCTCAATGTATGAAAGTAAAACTGATTATATATATGATCCTCATAATAAGGACTGGAAAAATCTTTTTGTTATAGACGGAATAATAAAAGGAATAAAAGCAGTTTATGTAAAGCAGGATTATGTACCAGCATTAACTGTTCTTGATGGTAATGTTAAAGCTTATAATTCTTTAACTGATGTTGATTATGAAATTTGTGATGTTTCTACATGTCAAGTTAGTGAAGAAAAAGATGGAATGTTATTTAGAAATTATGAAGTTTATTTTGAAGAATATTCAATTTGTCCAGCAAAAAAAGAAGATGCTAATTACTTTTAATTTGATAAAATATAATTTTTTAGATAATAAAAAAGGACTGTAAAATAATATGATTTTTTCAGTCCTTTTCTTTGTTTTTCTATGCTTATATTACCATGTTTTTGTGATTTTTTCAAGACTTTAAATTTTAGTTGATTTAGTGTATTAAGTATTTGGAGGTTGATAAAATGTTAAATAATATGACAGCGTTAGTTAGTTGTTTTGCGAGGAGTTATCATATTTTAAATAGTAATATTAAAATTTATGATGACAAGTATGCAAGAAAAATGTTATCAGACGAGGAGTATAATAATATTTCTTTAAGTATGACTTCGGGAATTGAATTTTTTGATTCTTCTTATGAAGGGAATAATACTTTAGGATTTATTGTTAATAATCATTTGGCACCAGCTGTTTTAGCTAGATCTAGTTTTAATGAAAGACATTTAAATAATGAAATTAGATTAGGGCTTTCACAATATGTAATACTTGGATCTGGATATGATACTTCGGCTTATAAAGTTAATGATAAAGTTAAGGTATTTGAACTTGATAAAGAGGAAATGATTTGTGATAAAAAGAAAAGAGTTTTGAAAGGGAAAATTGACTGTAGTAGTGTATCTTATATTGGATGTGACTTTAATAATGATAATTGGATGGAAATTTTAAAAAATACTGGTTTTGATAGTGATAAGAAAACATTATGGTCTATGCTTGGAGTTAGTTATTACTTAGATAGAGATGTGTTTTTTGAGGCGATTAAGTTGTTGGCTGAAAATATGTCTTCTGGCAGTTCTATTATTTTTGATTATCCAACGTTAGAAGATGATGAGGATAAAACAAGAAAAGAGGCTTTAGCAAAAGCAACAAAGGAAGATATTCTAGAGAGGATATTTTGAATGTTAGTAGAGAAGTTGTCTTGAAAGTGTATGAAGAATTAGATAGCAATGATATTAATAATGATTATTTTTATGATTACAATACGCTTAATCCTGATTTAAGAATATATGCACCTGAAGGAATTAATTATTGTTTATTAGTTAAGTAGATTTTAGATCTACTTTTTTGATATAATATTTTTGGAGGTATACTTATGAAGGAGATAGAGATTTTAGTTGAAGTTTATTCGCCAGTAGATGAAGTTATTAAAGCTTTAGAAAATTTCTCTTACGAAGGTGTCAAAGAAACGATAGATGTTTATTATTATGATCCGATGCGTGATACTTTAAAGCCTGATAGTAAAGGGCAAATTGATGAGTGTTTAAGAATTAGAACAAAGGATAATAAAAATTATATTACATATAAAGTAGATAAGTTTGATAATGGTACTTGGTTATATTCTGATGAATATGAAACTGAAGTTGATAATATTTTTATGGTTACGGAGATATTAAAAAGACTTGGTCTTAGAGAATTACTTACTATTCATAATAGTAAGAGAACTTATGTTTCTGATAAGTATGAAATTGTATTTGAAACTGTTAAGGATTTAGGATATTTTTTAGAGGTTGAGTATTGTACTAATGAAGATGTTGATGTTAATTATGTGAAAAAAGAGATTCAGGAATTTATTGATTCTTTAGGTATTAATGTATCTAGTGAATTAAATATGGGTAAACCTGAAATGATGATTAAGAAATTTAAGATAGAGGTATAAGATGATAGATATTATTATTCCTGTTTATAATACGCCTAAGAAAGATTTAAAAAGATGTTTTGAGAGTATTCTTAGACAAACTTTTAAGGACTATAAAGTATATATTATTGATGATGGTAGTAATGATGAGACTAAGAGTTTTTTAGATGATTTTGTTCAGGATAAACATGAGTTTAATGTTGAACATATTTTAAATGGCGGTGTTAGTAATGCTAGAAATGTTGGTATTGATTTAGGAAGTTCTAAGTATTTAACATTTTTAGATAGTGATGATACTTTAGAGAATAACTTTTTAGAAGAAGCATTTGACTTGATTCAAAAGCATGATTTAGATCTTGTTGTTGGTGGATATAATGAAATAAAAAATGGAGAAGTTTATAAGGTAAGAAAGTGTGTTGATGACTTTTATATTTATGATGATAATAATTTGAATTTATTTATGGATAAGTTATTGTCTGGTAAGTTGATGGAAAGTAATAAAAATATAGGTAATCTTCCTACCGGTAGAATATATACAAGAATTTATAAAAGAAGTGTACTTGGTGATTTGAGATTTAATAGGGAACTTGGTATGAGTGAAGATACTTTATTTATGATTGATTTAATGAGTAGAGTAAAACGTATTGGTATAAGTTCTGGTGTTTGGTACAACTATTATATAAATGATTATTCTATTAGTAGAAGAAAAGTTAATGATAAAGTTATTAATGATCATATGAAATTTATTGAAGAAATTTATAAGAGAATGTTGTTGGAAAAAGAAGAGCAAATTAAAAATGCTTATCGTTTTAGAATGTTTAAGTCTTTAATGAATCTTGTGGATTTGATCAAAAATGATGATGCTTGTAGTCATGATGTTTTAAAAAATATTTTAAATAATCAAATGTTTTTATGTTTGAATGATTTAGATATGTCTATTTATATAGATGTTACGAATAAAGAAAGAGAAAAATTAGATAATTATAAGGATGGTAAGTATGATGAAATTTGATTCTATTGTTTCTAGTTCAGATGGTTTAAAATTAGATATTGCTTATATTGTACCTAAGGGTGATGTACTTGGAGTTGTACAAATATCACATGGAATGGCTGAACATAAAGAAAGATATTTTGATTTTATGGAGTTTTTAGCTAGTAATGGATATATTTGTGTTATTAGTGATCACAGAGGCCATGGTAAAAGTATTAAAAATGAAGATGATTTAGGGTATTTTTATACTGATAATATAAATTTTATAGTTGATGATTTACATGAAGTGACTTTGTATATTAAGAAAAAGTTTAATGATAAGAAAATATATTTATTTAGTCATAGTATGGGTACACTTGTTTCTAGATGTTATATAGAAAAGTATGATGCCGATATTGAAAAATTAGTATTATCTGGTACTCCTACTTATAATCCATTGACACCTGTTGCGATAGGACTTGCTTATTTAGGAAAATTGTTTGGCTTAGGTAAAAAAAGAAATAAGTTTTTAAATAAATTGACTTTTGGTAATTATAATAAGGGATATGATGAGGAAAATTCTTGGTTATCTAAAAATAGTGATAATATAAGTATATATAATGATGATGAATTATGTGGCTTTATTTTTACAACTAATGGATTTATTAACTTGTATAAAATGATGAGACAGGCTTTTAAAAAGAAAGATTATCAAGTTAATAATAAAGATTTAGATATATTTTTAATAGCTGGTGCAGATGATCCAGTAATTCAAAACGAGAAGAAGTTTAGAGAGTTAGAAGAGTTTTTAAAGGATGTAGGCTATAAAAATATTAAGAGTAAACTTTATAAAGATTTGAGACATGAAATTTTAAATGAAAAAGAGAAAGATGAAATTTATAAAGATGTTTTAGATTTTATAAATGCTGATTAGTAAATTTGTATAGAACGATATTATTAGAAGGTGTTATATATGGGATTAAAAGTTGGTGTTGTTAAGTTGGAAGAGTATAATCCAAAATGGAAGGATATGTACTTGGAAGAAAAAGAAAGTTTAAAAAATATCTTTGGTGATATAGCTTTAGCTATTGAACATATTGGATCAACATCAGTAGAAGGTTTGTCGGCAAAACCTATTATTGATATTGCTGTTGGTGTTAAAAGTTTAAGTGATTTTGACAAAGTAAAAGAAAAGTTTATGAAAGAGCCTTATTCTGTAAAAGAAGATTCTACTGTGGGAGAAATTTTAGTTAGAAAAGGTAATGAAGATAATCGTACACATTTTATTCATGTGATGGAAATTGATAGTGATAGATATATTGAGTCTATTCTTTATAGGGATTATTTAAGAAAACATGACTGGGCCTTAAAAGAATATGAAGACTTAAAAAAAGATTTGTCAATTAAATATCAAAATGATAGAAAGATGTATACAGCTTCTAAGAATGATTTTATTAAAAAAATAATTGAGTTGGCTCATAGGGAAAAATAGGAGAGATTTATGAAAAATATTAATAAAAAGAAATTTGTTATTGCTTTGTGTACATGCTTAATTATTTTAGGAGGAATTCTTTATTTTATGTGTGATAAGAATAAAATAAAAGATATGTCATTAACTAATGGTATTTATGTTGTTCCTACAATGAGTGATGAAATTAAATCTGATAGTAGCTGGTGTGCTACATTTCAGCTTGTTTGGAATGATATGAAAAATGAAGTAGTTAAGCAAAATATTGTATTTAATCCGCAGACTGATATGGCGGAAAATTTAAATAAAGAAGAATTTACTGAAGATATGTTATCTGATGAATATTATTTTAAGACATATGGTTTAAAGAATAAAACTTTAAAAGAAAAAATACAAGCTGGTATCAAAGAAAAATTTAATCAAACTAGTGATTTATTAGATGAATTTGATTGGGCTGATGATGAGGATAATGACAGTTATTTCTTTTATACAATGCTATATAGAAAATTTGAATATAAAACTAGGTTTTCTAAATTAAATAAAGATAAATTTGGAAAATATGAAAATATTAATTATTTTGGTATTGATGGTAAATCTAATGATAGTGTGAGAAAGCAAATTAAGGTTTTATTTTATAATTCTGAAGATGATTTTGCTGTTAAATTAGAAACCAAGAACAATGATGAAGTTATATTTTATAAGAATCCTAAAGGTAATAATTTTAATGAGATTTACGAAAATATGGTTAAAAGTTTATCTGAATATGATGGAAATAATACTTTTGGTGATTATGATGAATTTAAGGCTCCATATATAAATTTTAATGTAGAAAGAGAATATGATGAACTTAGCTTTAAAGATTTTTATACATCTACTGGTGAGAAACTTTATATTGAAAAAGCTATTCAAACTATTAATTTTTCTTTAGATGAAAAGGGTGGTAAAATTAAAAGTGAAGCTGCAATTGATGTTGATTTAATATCTATTGATTATGATGATGAAATTCGTAAATTTTATTTAGATGATACATTTGTAATATTTTTAAAAGAAAATTCTAAGGATATGCCTTATTTTGCTGCTAGAATAGATGATATTAGAAAATATCAGAATTAGATTAATATTTTTTGAGGTAGTATAATGTTATAATTTTGTGATATTATAATTATAGGAGGTATTTTATATGGATAGTATATTAAATAAAAAGGAATCTGGTTGGAAAAATTTAAGTAATGATGAAATGAGTAAAATATTAGATTTTTCTGCTGGTTATATTAAGTTTTTAAATTGTTCTAAAACGGAAAGGGAAGCTAATAAAAATATTATTTTAGAACTTCAAAAAAATGGTTTTAAAGATATAAATAGTGTTGATAGTTTGAAACCTTTAGATAAAGTTTATTTTAATAATCGTGGTAAAAGTGTTTTTGCTGCTGTTGTTGGAAATGAAAGAGTAGAAAATGGATTAAATATAGTTGGTGCACATATTGATTCTCCTAGACTTGATTTAAAACCTAATCCTGTATATGAGGATTCTAAATTAGCATTATTTAAAACTCATTATTATGGTGGTATTAAGAAATATCAATGGACTACTATTCCTCTTGCAATACATGGTGTTATTGTTAAGGCTACTGGTGAAAAAATTTATGTAAATATAGGAGAAGATGATAATGATCCAATATTTACTATTACTGATTTATTACCTCATTTGGCTCAAAAACAATATGAGAAAAAGTTGAGTGAAGCTGTTGAAGGTGAAAGTTTGAATTTATTAATTGGTAGTATTCCTAATAATGAGAAAGAAGAACCAATAAAGAAAAATATTTTAAAATTATTAAATGAAAAGTATGGTATTAATGAAATTGATTTTTATAGTTCTGAAATAGAAATTGTGCCAGCTTTTAAAGCAAGAAGTTTAGGATTTGATAATAGTATGGTTGCTTCATATGGACAAGATGATAGAGTATGTGCGTATGGTACTTTAAGAGCTATTGTTGATTGTGATACTACTAAATATACAAATGTGGCAATATTTGCTGATAAAGAAGAAATTGGTAGTGTAGGTAATACTGGAATGTATTCTGAAATGTTTGATAATTTTATTCATATGTTACTTGAAAAGACTAATGGTATTAGCTCTTCTAGTTTAAATAGAACTTATTGTAATTCTAGAATGTTATCTGCTGATGTTGGTGCTGGAGTTGATCCTAATTATCAAGATGTATCTGATTCTAATAATTCATCATATATAGGCTATGGTGTTGAGTTAAATAAATATACTGGTTCTAGAGGTAAGTCTGGAGCAAGTGATGCTAATGCTGAATTTGTAGCTTATGTTAGAAATGTATTTGAAAAAAACAATGTTAAGTATCAGGTTTCTGAACTTGGTAAAGTAGATATTGGTGGAGGAGGAACTATTGCTTATATTTTAGCTAATAAAGGAATTGATGTTATTGACTGTGGAGTTCCTGTTATATCAATGCATTCACCATATGAAGTTACAAGTAAGTATGATGTTTATTCAGCTTATTCTGGATATAAAGCATTCTTTGAGTCTAATGATAAAGTTATTTATTAAAGAGAAAACTAGTATTTTTACTAGTTTTTTTTGAATGAATGGTTGTTTGCTATGACAGTTTATTTTGTTTTTCATATAATAGACTAGGTGATATTTTATATGAATTGTGATGATAAATATAATCGTATTATAGAAAATGCTAAAATTAGAAAGAAATTAAATGAACTTGGTAATTGTGCTATTCCTGGTCCGACTGGGCCAGCTGGAGCTGGTATTAAAATACTTTGAACTTATGATACTATGGATGAACTTACTAAGTTTCATCCAGAAGGTGAAAATGGTGATTGTTATATAGTTCAACAAAAGAGTTTGGTTTTTTGGGATGATACGGAGAAAAAATGGAAATAGGCTGCTATAATAGAATGGTCTCCAGGTGAGGCTGCAACCATTGAAGTTGGTCGTACAAGAACTGGTGATGTAGGTGAGGAAGCTTTAGTTATTGATAATAGTGCTGGTAATCATCATGTGTTTGATTTCGTAATACCTAAAGGTGAGATAGGTTCAAAGGGAGATCTTGGTCCAAAGGATGATATAGGTCCGACCGGTCCAAAGGATGATATAGGTCCAACGGGTATTTTGGGATCAACATCATATGATGCGGTTTGTTTTGCTAGTTTCAAAGATTCTAATAGTGCAGGTACTTCAATGATTACTACTACTAGAATTATTCCAGGAAATTCAGATATTGTATCTATTTCTGGTAATCAAATTAAAGTTTCAAGAACAACTGTATTTGTAATTACTTTATGTGGTAGGATATCTGGTGTTACTAATGATACTGGTGGTAAATTTTATTTATATAATACTACTACTGGTGAAAAAATAAGTGATATGGAATTTGTTCTTGATAAAGGTAATACTAGTGATATGGACTTTTCAGAAGTTAATTTTGCTGATGTTTATGCTGGTGGTAATCTTGAGGTTAGAACAGAGATTATTGGTAATGATACTGGTAATGTTTCTTTTTCGATGATTAATGTTATTCTTAAAAGTTATAAAATGTAAATTGTAGAAATGCTAAACTTTTCAGTTTTTCTTTTTTGCGAAAATAGTTTAGTGATGATAAAATGATATTGTGTAATCGATGTTTTTATGTAGGTGATTTGTGATGTATAAGTGTATGTATAAGACTCCCAGTATTTTTTCTGACATGATAATGTGTAGTGATGGAGAATATTTAATAGGTTTATGGTTTCTTGGATCAAAAGATGATTTAAAACATACTGGTGATATGGAATCTAAAGATTTACCAATATTTGAAGAGACTAGTTCTTGGCTTGATATTTATTTTTCTGGGAATAATCCGTCTTTTACACCAAAGTATAAAATTAATGATTTGACACCATTTCGTGAAGAAGTCTTTGAAATAATGAATACAATTTCTTATGGAGATGTTTTAACTTACAATGATATAGCTAAGATGATTGCTAAAAAAAGAGGAATAGCGAAAATGTCTAGTCAAGCTGTAGGTGGTGCAGTTGGATGGAATCCTATTTGTATTATTGTTCCTTGTCATAGAGTTGTAGGTGCAAATGGCAATTTAACTGGCTATGGTGGCGGTATTGATAATAAAATTGAGCTTTTAAAACTTGAAGGTAATGATATGGATAAGTTTTTTGCAAAGGGAAAATAATAGTTATTTTAAAATTTTTGCATATTAAAAGTGAACATTTAATTGTTCACTTCTTTCTTGTGTGCTGTGCATGGCATATAACTAGGTGGTGAAAGTCCACTATACACGTAAGTATCTGCGA
>CAVAJX010000046.1:0-5553 GCA_963589235.1 bacterium
CGAGTTCTTTTTTGTTTAATAAAAACCTAAACGCACTTTCCTTATATATAAAAAAACTCGAAAAAAATTCGAGTTAATCTAAATGTTTTTGTAATTCTCTTAATGTCATTAAGAATTCATTTGTCTTCTTAATCTCTTCGTCAAGTTTTTCATAATTAGCTGTATTTTCCAATTCAATATCGGTTTTACTAGGTTCTTTTTCAATACCATATATTGGAGAAATAATTGGTGATGGCTTATATTTAACATTTTCTTGATAAACTGGTCGTTTAGGTTCTTCAACTTTTACATTAATAAAGTCATCTATAACTAATTGTTCTTCTTTAACTGGTTCTTCAATATTTTCAATTAATACTGGCTCTTCGTATGTTTCTTCTGTTTCTATTGCATTAACTACTTCGTTAGCTTCTTTAAATTTCTTTTCAAGATCAGCTAAACTAATAGGTTCATTTCCTTCATCTTCATATTGAGTTAATTCATTAGACTCATACATTTCTTTACTCTTTTTAATTAATTCATCTAAACTAATAATTGCGTCACGCTCTTGAGCTTCTTCATAACTTGTTAAGTCAATGTTTTTAGTTTCTTCTTCAGCTTTTTCTAGTTCTTCTGTTAAACGTCTTAACTCTTCTTGAGCTTCTTCTTTATTTGGTTCAATAGCAGTATATGTTATTTCTTCTTTTTGTTCTGGTTCTTCTAATGTTTCTAATACTACTACTGGTTCTTCTTTTGCAGTTTCAATGATTTCTACATCATTATTTTCTACAATATTATTTATTTCATTTGTTTTTTGGCTTACATCTTCTATTTTTTCTACTTCTTTTACTTCGTCAACTGCTACTACTTTTTCTGGTTCTTGTTCAATTTCAACGGCAACAGGTTCAACCTTTTCTGGAACAATAGGCTCTATAGTAACTGGTGCTTCTACAAGAACAGGTTCAACATAAGTTACAGGCTCTATAGTTTCTACAGCTTCAAGATTACTTGGTTCTTCCTTTTGTAATTCTACATTTATATCTTCAACCAGTTTATTTAATTCTCTGGTATTTTGTTTTTGTTTCCTTTTATAATAACTCTTGTCGATTAAGTATATAATGAAGTATAAAAAACAGGCAACGCCAGCAACAATATAAACAATTATTATCTCTTTTGAAGTTAATAAATTAATTAAATCATTCATTACGTCCACCTCTTAAAATAAGAATATCACATGTCATATTCAATGAAAAGATATCTTTAATTATTTGTAAAAAATTTTACAAAGCCTTTTACAACTTTTTACATTTGTTCGATTTACATCTTTTTACGTTTTACATATTTATTCTTCTATAGTTATTTTAACATATTTTTAGTGATAAAAGCATTATATTTTTAATTTTTTCATATAACTTACTATGAAAGAAAAATTTATTAAATCAACTATCATTCTTTTACTTGGTGGATTCTTAACAAAAGTACTAGGTATGATTATTAAAATTATTATGAGTAGACTCATTGGTACCGAAGGATTAGGTCTTTATATGTTAATACTACCAACCTTCTCTCTTTTTATTGGAATAAGTCAATTAGGAATGCCTGTTGCTTTAGCGAAACTTATTGCGGAAGAAAAACGTAATAATAAGAGACTCTTTTTTTCGGTTGTACCAGTAATTCTTCTGGTAAATGTCTTTTTAATAATATTAATTATTTTACTAGCACCGGTTCTTTCTAATAATTTATTACATAATAAGGATACTTATTATGGTATTATGGCTATTGCTTTAGTTATTCCTTTTACAAGTATATCTAGTATTTGTAGGAGTTATTTTTTTGGTAAAGAGCGCATGGGTCCACATGTTATTTCGAACTTAGTTGAAGATGTTGTTAGACTTGGATTAATGATTATTGGTATTCCTTTCGTTATAGATAAAGGATTAAAGTACGCTGTTTGTTATATCATTCTTTCTAATATTATTAGTGAGGCCGCATCTATTATTATATTGTTTTTGTTTTTACCAAAGAAACTTGTTATTAAAAGGAATGATTTAAAGCCGGATAAAAGTTATATTTCGGAATGTTTATCTATTGGAATACCTAATACTACCGGAAGATTAATTGGCAGTTTTGGCTATTTTTTAGAACCGATTATTCTTAGTTTAGTATTATTAAGTGTTGGATATGATAATAGTTTTATTACAAGAGAATATGGTATTTTATCGGGATATGTAATGCCTTTAGTACTGCTTCCATCTTTCTTTACACTGGCTATATCACAGGCTCTTTTGCCAGTTGTTTCCAGAGAGTATTCTAATGGAATGATTAAAAGTGTACAAAAAAAGATAAGATTAGCTATTTTCTTTTCATTAGTTATTGGCATTCCCGCTACTATTTTGTTTGTTATTAAACCGGGTTTTTTCTTAAGATTAATTTATCATACTAGCGAAGGAATTAGTTATATGAGAATAATCGCGCCAGTTTGTCTTTTACAATATATTCAAGCTCCTTTATCATCGGCATTAGACGCAATGGGTAAAAGTCGTGACGCAATGATAGGTACTACTCTTGGTATGATAGTTAGAACTAGTTTATTGTTTATTCTTTCATATTTAAAAATTGGTTGCTACGGACTTATTATTGCGATAAGTATTAATGTATTTGTAGTGACAATATATGATTTATGTCGAGTAAGATTCCATTTAAAAAAGGCTTAACGCCTTTAGTTATAAATATATAATTCATGTTGACATCTAGTACAAGCAACATATAGTAGATTTCTTTCGTTTTTACGATATGAATTATTACGATCGTTATAAATTATGACACTGTCAAACTCTAATCCTTTCGCAATATATGCAGGTATAACGATTAGGTCTTTTTTGAACTTTTTAGTATCGGCATCTACTAAGGAAATACTAATACTATCTTTTAATTTATCATATAGTTCTTCTGCTTCTTTATAATCCTTAGTAATTATAGCGGTACTTTTATATTCATTTTGTAAAGTGTTTATGTCAGCTAGTAAGCTTTCTTTTAGATTAGTAATATTCTTTCTAAAGATTACTGGTTTATTATTGTCTTTACGAATAGCGTTGACATGTTTTAAATTAAGAATTTTATTAGTGTACTCAATTATCTCTGGTGAAGAACGATATGTTTTTAATAGTTCTAAGTATTTTGTATCGCCAGAGAAAATTGGACTTAGGTCTTCTAAAGAGTTATAGCTATAATATGGATTAATATTTTGATTTATGTCTCCAAGAATTGTAAAGTCAGCTTTTCTAAATATTTTACTGATAATTATATATTGAAGTCGGTTATAATCTTGAGCTTCATCTATAACTACTTGTTTGATATTACATTCATATGGGAAGCCTTGTAAAGTACCTTTTATATAGGAGAATAATAAAGCATCTTCGTAGTTGATAACGTTTCTTTTTATGAATTCATTTATTTCTCGTTCTGTTAAGGATACTTTGCAGAAAGGGCTAGTCCAAAAGTCTGCATAAATTTTCTTGTAATCTTTTTCAAAGTTAGAATTTTCTTTTAGTAATCTGCCAAAGGTTTTGGCTTTTTTGTTACTACCTTTGTAAAAGTTGGCAGATAGCTTTTTAGCCATTTCATCTAATCTTTCAAACAATGGAAGACGATTATATTTATAAGTTAGCATTTCATTTAGTTCTTCTTTTAATACAACATTAAATTCATTTTCAATTATGTCTCCAGTAAATTTACATTTGGAAATGTAGTCTTTTAAGTAGGCATCTAAGTCAGATATTATTTCATCACTTTGTTTATATTTTACTAGGTCTGGATTTGTTTCACTGTAAGTATAATATCTTGATACAAAGTCAGAGAATGTTTCAACATTTTTATATTCGGTTATAAAATATGATAAGTAATCATTAAATGTTGTTTGAAGGGTATTGTCTTCTCCTAAGGATGGTAAGACATCTGAAATGTATTCGGTAAAGACATTATTTGGTGAAAAGATTAAGATGTTGTTGCTACTAAGGTCTTTTAGGCGGTATAGTAAGAAGGCAATTCTATGTAGAGCAACAGTTGTTTTACCTGAGCCAGCTATTCCTTGAACTATTAGGTTATTGTCTTCTAAGTTTCTGATTACCCTATTTTGTTCTTGTTGAATAGTATTAACAACGTTTTTCATTTTATCACTTGACTCTGTTGCGAGTACTTCTTGTAAGACTTCGTCATCAATATTTAAAGAATTATCAAATACTCCTACTAATTTATTTTTTTCGATTTTATATTGTCTTTTTCTTTTTAGTTCTCCTTCATATACGCCACCTGGTGCTTTGTAGCTACATGGCCCTATTTCGTAGTCATAGAATAGGCTACATACTGGACTACGCCAGTCATATAAGATATTGTTTAAGTCATCATCTTTTAAGTATGTTAGAGAAATGTAAATATTATGAATTTTATTTTCATCATCTTTAAATACTATTGATGCAAAGTATGGCTTATTTTTTATTTGACAAAGTTTTTTAAAATAAGCTTGTTTTTGTAGGGCTTTTTCTGCTTCGTGTGCGGTTGCGGCCATTACTTGTTGTATTTCGGCATCATCGAAACTGGTCGAATCTTCCCACATCATTTTTTTGAATTCCTTTAGATTTTCCTCATCATCATATACATCTTGTCCTAATGAAGATAGTCTATCACCTAGTAATTTTTGGACCTTTTTTAAGATTTTTTGTTCCGTTTTAAACTCTTGCTCGCTAATTGCCATTTAGTACCTCCTTCTTAATTTATTCTTTAAAAACTAAAATACCACATTTATTCATGTAGTCACAATTATAAATATAATATTTTCGCCAAACGTCTCTATCAATATATCATAAGTTTATTTTCAAAGCAAGAAAAAAGAGAAATATTTCTCTTAAAAATTATTTAGTTTCTTTGCCTATGGAATCATCTCTTTTTACATAAGTTTTTGGTGATTCTTTATGCGTAGTTGTTTTTTCTTTGTCTTTTTCTTTTGAGCCTAAGAATCTAGTAACAAATGCGTCTACACCTTTTTTTAAGTTTTCTTCTGTATCAAAGGCTCTAGTACAATCAGTTTTTGGTATAATATAAGACTTTCCATTAGGTGAAGTATAATTAATTACTTTACTTTCTGGATACTTTTCTAAAAATTCTTCTGCTTCATAGTCAAAATTAAAGTTAAGTGTCATATCAGCAGGTTCAACTTTACCTACTATATATCTAATTGTTTTAATTGTAGTCTTTTCTTCTAGATCAGCATTCAAATATGGTAGTTCTTGATTTAAACTTACTATAATCGGTGCCTCTTTTTCAGGATACTTATAATCTTCTAATGAATCTACTATATCACAATAAGTTACTAATTGTGGACAACTGGCATGACAGTGATAGTAAATTGTTAGTGTCTTCGGTTTTTCTTTCATGTTAATTTTCCTCCTATTAATAATTATATTCATTTGTTAAGGCGATAAATTTCTTATACCATAAGTTTTTGTTTTTGGCAAGAAAAGAGGGAAATGTGTTAATCCTTTTTTAAAATGATACCAAAAAATTTTTTTAAAATGATACTTA
>CAVAJX010000047.1:0-11205 GCA_963589235.1 bacterium
ACACTATACTATGTATAGGTGATATTATAATGAATTTAGTTCCAATGGTTGTTGAAAAAGATTTTAATGGTGAAAGAAGTTATGATATATTTTCAAGATTATTAAAAGATAGAATTGTATTTATTTCAGGAGAAATAGATGATAATTTAGCTAACAGAGTAATTGCTGAACTTTTATATTTGGATTCTACAGGAAATGAGGACATTAATATTTATATTAATTCTCCCGGTGGATCTGTTTCAGCTGGAATGGCAATATACGATACGTTGAATTTTGTAAAAAGTGATGTTTCAACTACTTGTTTAGGTATTGCGGCTAGTATGGCAGCCTTTTTATTGTCATCTGGTAAGAAAGGAAAACGTTATATCTTACCTAATGCCGATGTTATGATCCATCAACCTTTAGGTGGTGCACAAGGACAAGCTACAGATATTAAGATAGCATCTGATAGAATTATTGATTTAAGAAAAAGATTAAATAGAATACTTTCTAAAAATACTAGTCAGTCTTTAAAGAAAATTGAAAAGGATACAGAAAGAGATAATTACTTGAGTGCAAAAGAAGCTTTAGAGTATGGACTTGTTGATAAAATCATTACAGAAAAAGGTTCTAGAATTTGAAATAAACAGTATGCCAAGTAAATTATTTGACTATAAATAAAATGGTGCGGTTGAAATTACAATAAAGAAAAAGAGAAAAGTAGGTTAGTTACCTTTCTCTTTTTGTGTTAATTTTTCTAGTCGTTCAGCTAATTCTTTTATTTTTCTGAAACGGTGATTTAAGCCGGATTTTGTAATTGGTTTACCTGTTTCTAAAGTAATTATTTCACTTAATTCTTTTAGTGAAGATTCTGGATACTTTTTACGATAGTCAAAAGCTTGTTTTGTTCTTTCATCTAATAATGTATAACCAGAGGCTTCTTCAATAATTTTAATTTGTTCTAATTGCTTTTCAGCAGTTAAGAATACTTTATCCATATTTGCTTGTTCACAATTATTTAGTCTATTAGTTTGATTCTTTTTTTCTCTATAAATTCTAGCGTTTTCAAAGAATAGAACAGCTTTATTAGCACCTAGTATTTTTATATAGTCGCTAATTTTTTCAGCTTCTTTTATGTATATCATATATCCTTTTTCTCTATTTAGTATTTTGGCATTTAAGTCAAAGATATTTAATAGTTTTTGGATAAAGACTGCTTCACCTGGCTTTGATATTAATAATTCCATGTGATATCTAGAAGTTTGTGGATTATTTATACTACCAGTACATAAGAAGCTACCTCTAAGATATGCTCTTATTTCTTCATTAGCACCAACGATATAAGTAGGTGGTGTTTCTAAGTAATTATTATTTTCATCATAATAGCCAAGATCTTTTAAAATGGTAGGTAGTTTTTGATTTAATGATAGTAAATAAAGATTCTTTTTATTGAAATTTAAATTGTCTTTAATTTCTACGTTTAAGTCAACTTCATATAGTTTTTGAAAGAAACTTTGTAATCTGTCTATTGTAAATTCATTTTCTGTTGTTAGAAAAAGGGTGTCGTTATTTATATAAGCATTATTTCTAACAAAGCCAGATAATTCCGCTATCATTTCAGAATTTGTAGTTGGTAAAGAAGATATTTCTTGTTTTATTTCTACTGTGTATGACATGTTACTTCCTCATTAAATATGAAAATATTAGGGAACTAAGTTTTAAACTATTGTGTCTTAAGATGTTATCTTCTAGAACTATTAAGTCATCTTCAATTAATTCAACACCTAATTTTTCTATGTTTTCATAATCTATTTTTACTGGTTCTTTTTGTTCTGCAGTTGAATATCTTTCTGCAACACTTTTATTTATTTTTGTATTGCTTGCGATAACAACATCTATTTTCTTTTTATTTAAATATTTGTTTAGTAAGGTAATATGATCACTTACTGTATAGCCATCTGTTTCACCAGGTTGAGTTACAAAGTTACATAAATACATTATTGGTGCTTTGGTATTATCTAATACTTCTTGTACTTCTTTACAAATAATGTTAGGTAAAATTGAAGTATATAAACTTCCCATACTAAATATTATTAGGTCTGCTTCTTTTAAAGCATCTAATACTTCGTCTAATACTTTTGGCTCTTCTTTATAATAAATTCTTTCAAATTTTCTATTTGATTTTGTAATTTGAGCTTCGCCTTCAATAATGTTTCCATCTACATCTTGACCCATAAGAGTTAGCCTTGAGTCTTCTGATATTGGAAGAACTTTATGTTTAACATCTAATAATTTACTTAAACTGGCTATTGAGTCTTTTAAAGAACCTGTTATATCAAGCATAGCTGTTAAGATTAGGTTTCCTAAAGCATGTCCATCCAAGTCACTAGATGTATTAAAACGATATTCCATCATTTTCTTTATTGGTTCATCTATTCCAGAAAGTGAAGTGATAACTCGTCTGATGTCACCTACTGCTGGAGTATGAAATTCTTCTCTTAATTTACCTGTAGAACGTCCATTATCTGATACTGTTATTACAGCTGTTATATCTATTGGGAATTCTTTTAGACCTCTTAGTAGATAGGAAATTCCTGTTCCACCACCTAGTACTACTACCTTTTTATACATAATGATCACCTCGTTTTCGATAATACTTTATGGCATTTTCGTCTTCTTTTTTCGCCATATCTTCGCTGTATAGTCTTTTATCGTTTTCTGAACTTTTAAATATATTGTAAACAAATAGGAATATACCTACTATAACAAAGATTATTGATACTATTTGTGCTACTTTTATAGAACCTATCATTAATGAGTCCATTCTCATAGCCTCTATAAAGAATCTTCCTGTTCCATACCAAAATAAGTAGAAGCCAGTTAATTGTCCTCTTTTTAAATATTTGAATTTTCTTAATATCAACATAGCGATAAATCCAGATAAACACCAAGTAGATTCATAGAAGAAAGCTGGTTCTCTATATTCTCCTAAGATGTACATATTGTTAATTATAAATTCCGGTACGCCTTGAGCTTGTAGTTCTTTAAATGTAGTTATATGTCCGTAAGCCTCTCCATTTATAAAGTTTCCCCAGCGACCAATAGCTTGAGCGATGATTAGTCCTACTACAATTATATCTAACATTTGAATACAGTTTACTTCATGTTTTTTACAGTAGAAGATTATAAATATTAGGGCAGCAAAAATACCACCATGAATAGCTAGACCGCCGTTCCATACTGCAAAAATCTCTATAGGATTCGCTAGATAATATTGAAGATTAAAAATTACATAGTAAAGTCTAGCACCGATTAAGCCAATTATTATTGTATTAAAAATTAAGTTTACAAGAAAATCTTCATCTAACTTTTTCTTTCTTGCTTCTTTAAAAATCAATATACTGGCTACTAACATACCTATAAATATAATAATTGAATACCAGTATATTTGTATTGGACCTAAATCAACAGCTACTCTATCCATGAATTTTTACCCTCTTTACTATTTTTTTAATTATTTCTTCCATTATGAAGTTCATTATTGATAATAATATTGCTACAAAAAAGGCGATAAAGATATTAGTTAAATCAAAGTGAGAACCAAGTATCCAGTCAGCTAGTTTTAAGATAAACAAGTTTATAAATGGATAAAATAGTCCTAGTGTTATACCAATAATAGGTATAGTTATAGTAAATAGTATTGGTTTTAATACTTTATTTAATATGTATATAACAAATACGATTAAAATTGAATATAAGAAGAAATGGTTTTGATCAATATGAACGCTTTTAAATAGTGTACTCACAAGGATAAATACTATTATATAACCGATCATATAAAGTAGCCATTCTATAAATTTATTTAATCTTACTACATTTTTCTCTTTGATAACTAATCGCAACTTTATCACCTCTACAGTATCTTCGCTAAAAATTGACCTGTATATGATTTAGGATTTTTGGCAATATGTTCTGGTGTACCTTTATCTACAATGGTTCCACCTTCGTCTCCACCCTCTGGTCCTAAATCTATTATGTAATCAGCAACTTTTATGACGTCTAAGTTATGTTCAATAACTACCACTGTATCCTTATTATCTACTATTTTTTGTAAAATTGCAAGTAAGCGCTTGATATCATCTGTATGTAATCCTGTTGTTGGCTCATCTAAGACAAATAATGTTTTACCTGTTGCTCTTTTTTGAAGTTCTTTGGCTAGTTTTACTCTTTCAGCTTCGCCGCCGGATAATGTTGGTGCACTTTGTCCTAATTTAATGTATCCTAGTCCAACGTCTTCTAATACTTGTAATTTATTTTTTATTTTTGGAATATTGTCAAAGAATTCTAGAGCTTCGCTTACACGCATATCTAGTACTTCAGCAATATTTTTATTTTTATATTTTATGTTTAGAGTTTCTCTATTATACCTTGTACCATGGCATACTTCGCATGGAACATATACGTCTGGTAAGAAGTGCATTTCTATTTTCTTTACACCATCTCCACGACAAGCTTCGCAACGTCCACCTTTTACATTGAAAGAAAATCTATTCTTTTCAAAGCCATACATTTTAGATTCTTTTGTTGTTGTGAAAAGAGTTCTGATATCATCAAATACACCAGTATATGTTGCTGGATTTGATCTTGGAGTTCTACCTATTGGATTTTGAGATATAGCGACTAATTTATCTATATTATCAATTCCTAATATTTTTTTGTAATCTCCAGGTTTTTCTTTTGAATGATATAACTTGTTAGATACAGCTTTACATAATATTTCATTTATAAGCGTACTCTTTCCAGAACCAGAAACTCCGGTTATACATGTAAGTGTTCCTAGAGGGATATCTACATCGATATCTTTTAAGTTATTTTCACTGGCACCTCTAATTTTCAAATATTTTCCAGTGCCTTTTCTTCTTTTTTCAGGTATTTCAATACACTTTTTTTCCGATAAGTACTGTCCAGTAATACTATTTTCATTTTTCATTACTTCTTCTGGAGTACCGGCTGCGATAACATGTCCACCTTTATCTCCAGCACCTGGTCCAATATCTACTAAATAATCTGCTGCTAACATTGTATCGGTATCGTGTTCAACAACAATAAGGGTATTTCCTAAATCACGCATTTCTTTCATTGAGTTGATTAGTTTTTCATTGTCTCTTTGATGAAGTCCAATACTTGGTTCATCTAAAACATATAATACGCCAGTCAAGTGTGAACCGATTTGCGTTGCTAATCTGATACGTTGTGCTTCTCCACCGGATAATGTTCCAGCACTTCTACTTAATGTTAAGTATCCTAAGCCAACATTTGATAAGAAAGCTAATCTTTCGTTTATTTCTTTTAGAATTAAGCTAGCTATTTGTTTTTCTGACTCTGTTAATTTTAGATTCTTAAAGAAATCTACTAACTGTTTAATACTCATACATGTTACTTCATAAATATTTTTCTTAGCTATTTTTACAGATAAGACATTATCATTTAATCTAGCACCTTTACAAGTATCACATTCATACTCAACCATGTAGTTTTCTAGCCAGTCTCTAATCCAAGAAGAACTTGTTTCCATATAACGTCTTTCTAAGTTATCAATTATTCCTTCATAATAATCAATAGAATTCATTATATTGCCTGATTTTGTAGAGTAATTGAAACGTATAGGCTCAGTTGAGCCATGTAGTACTATTTGTTGCTCTTCTTTTTTTAGTTTTCCGAATGGTTTATCCATATCTATTTTATAATGTTTACATACACATTCTAGTTTTTTATAGTAAATTCCATCTTGGTCATCACTTAAAGTTTTGATGCAGCCTTCATTAATACTTAGGGTTTTATCTGGTATAACTAAGTCTTCATCTATTTGTAATTTAATTCCTAAACCTTTACAGTCTGGACAAGCTCCATATGGGGCATTAAAACTAAATACTCTTGGTTCTAACTCTGGTAATGAAAATTCACAATGTGGACATGCAAATTGTTCTGAGAAGACTAGTTCTTTAGCATTTTCACCTAGTATTTGTACAACTGCTTTTCCTTCGGCTAGTTTTGTTGCTATTTCTAAAGCTTCAAATACTCTACTTCTTGAATCTTCTTTTAAAACTATTCTATCTACAACAACATCAATAGAATCTTTTTTGTTCTTTTCTAAAGTAATGTCATCACTAAGATCTAACATTTCACCATTGACACGAACTCTTACAAATCCTTCTTTACGAAGTTTTTCAAATAATTCTTTGTGTGTGCCTTTTTCGCCATGAACTACTGGAGACATTATAATAATTTTAGTTCCTTCTTTGTATTCCAAAACTTTGTTAGTCATTTCTTCAACACTTTGTGAAGTTATAGGGATATTATGATTAGGGCAGTATGGTACACCTATTCTTGCAAATAATAGTCTTAAATAATCGTAAATTTCTGTTACAGTACCAACGGTTGATCTTGGGTTGTTTGAAGTTGTTTTTTGGTCAATACTAATAGCAGGAGATAATCCTTCTATACTATCAACATCTGGTTTTTCAGAATTACCTAAGAATTGTCTAGCATATGCAGAAAGACTTTCAACATATCTTCTTTGTCCTTCAGCATAAATAGTATCAAATGCTAAACTACTTTTTCCAGAACCTGATAAACCTGTCATAACGATAAGTTTATTTTTTGGTAGTTCTATATCTATATTTTTTAAATTATTTTCTCTTGCACCTTTAACAATAATTTTATCCATGTAAATCACCTGTTTCATATTATAGCATATTTTTAGAGTTTTATTTCGACTAATTTCTGGTTTTTAAGGTCAAAAAATACCAGATTTGTAATAACCTGGTATTTAATTTATTTTTTCAACAGAAAACTGTTGAAAAAAGTTTTTTTATTTTATGTTTTCCACAGTATTTGTTAATTACTTTTCATTTCAAAAAGTATATCTCTTAATTCCATAGCTCTTTCAAAGTCAAGATTTCTAGCAGCTTCACGCATTTCTTCTTCAATTGTTTCCATAAGTAAAGCTTGTTCTTTCTTACTTGGCTTTTTAGTCTTTTTACCTTTTACAGTATCAACATTACTTATTACTTCACGAATTTCTTTTTTAATAGTAGTTGGTGTAATATTGTGTTCTTCATTATATTTTTCTTGTATCGCTCTACGTCTAGCAGTTTCTGATATGGCCTGTTCCATAGAGTCTGTAATTTTATCTCCATACATGATAACGTGACCAGAGGCATTACGAGCACATCGTCCTATTGTTTGAATAAGACTTCTAGTACTTCTTAAGAATCCTTCTTTATCAGCATCAAGGATAGCAATAAGTGAAACTTCTGGAATATCAATTCCTTCTCTTAATAGATTTATACCAACTATGACATCGTATTTCCCAGCTCTTAGGTCGTGGATGATTTGCATTCTTTCTAAAGTTTTAACTTCGGAGTGTAAATAGGCAACTTTTATATCTAGTTCTTTTAAATAGTTTGTTAGTTCTTCTGACATTCTAATAGTTAAGGTTGTTACTAAAACTCTTTCATCTTTTTCGATTCTTGCTCTGATTTCACCGACTAAATCATCTATTTGTCCTTCTGTTTTTCTAACTTCAACAGTTGGATCAAGTAGTCCAGTTGGTCTAATGATTTGTTCAACATAATGATTATTTGTGTGTTCTAGTTCTAAGTCACCTGGTGTTGCAGAAACATATATTACTTGATTTAATTTCTTTTCAAATTCATCATATTTTAATGGTCTATTATCAAGAGCACTAGGTAGACGGAAGCCATATTCTACAAGATTCATCTTTCTAGCTCTATCTCCATTATACATTCCTCTAACTTGGGGAAGTGTTACATGAGATTCATCTACTACTAATAAATAATCATCTGGGAAGAAATCCATTAAGGTGACTGGTGTTTCTCCCCTTTTTCTACCGGCCATTGGTGCAGAATAATTTTCTATTCCAGAACAAAAACCGGTTTCTTCTAGCATTTCTATATCATAATTAGTTCTTTGTTCTAGTCGTTCGGCCGCTACTAATTTATTTTCTTTTTTCAACTCTATAAGACGTTCTTTTAATTCTTCTTTTATTCTTTCTATCGCAGCATGTAGTTTTTCATCAGAAACGACGAAGTGACTTGCTGGAAAGATACTGATATTTTTCTTATTACTGATAATAGCACCTGTTAGAGTATCAATTTCACTAATTCTATCTATTTCATCACCAAAAAATTCTATTCTAAAGCCTGTGGTATTCTGGTTAGCTGGAATTATTTCTAGTGTGTCTCCTCTAACACGGAAAGTACCACGTTTAAAATCTAAGTCATTGCGTTCATATAACATATCAACTAATTTTGTTAGTACTTGATTTCTTTCTGTTTTATCACCAACTGATAAAGTTAGCATTTTATTTTTATATTCTTCTACTTCACCAATACCATAAATACAAGAAACTGACGCAACTACAATGACGTCTCTTCTTGACAGTAAAGCTGAAGTCGCGGCATGTCGTAATTCATCTATTTCATCATTTATAGAAGAGTCTTTTTCGATATAGGTATCAGTTGATGGTACGTAAGCCTCTGGTTGATAATAATCGTAATAACTTACAAAGTATTCTACTTTATTCTCAGGGAATAATTCTTTTAATTCGGAATAAAGTTGTCCAGCTAGAGTTTTATTATGAGCTAGTACTAGTGTTGGCTTGTTTACTTTTGCAATAACGTTAGCTACAGTGAAAGTTTTTCCTGTACCTGTTGCGCCTAAAAGTACTTGTTCTTTTTTACCTTCATTTAGTCCTTTGACTAGTTCATCTATTGCATTTGGCTGATCTCCAGATGGTTTGTATTTTGAAACTAAATTAAACATATTTTTCCTCCCTCTTTCATAACTTTATGTGACCTTTTTATAGTCTTTCAAAAGATAACTATTAGTTCCTAATTTCGTCCTCACCATTTATAATTTAGTGTTAATTTGACGCCTTAATTCTCTACAACCCTAGTTAGATTTAATTGATTCAGTTTGATAAAAATCTCTTTCTTCTTTTCTTTCTATTCTAATTAACTCTTGAAAATGAGTCCAAGATAATTCGGTCGACACTGTCGACCAATTTGGATAGTATTCATAGAATCTACGCATTCTTCTTATTGAAACAGCAGAAAAACCATTACCAAATTCATTTGTTAATTTTTTGGATAATGCTTCAATTATTCTTTTTCCATATGTTCCATCGCTCGAATTATTGTATAACTCTGAAGTTATTTTACCTACATACCAATAGACTTCTATCATTGTTGTATCTATTTGTTTCAACATTTTACTTCTAGCATTTATAACTTTTTCTTTTATATCTTTATAAATCACATCAACTTCAGATATTTCATTATCATTTAATATTAAACTATTATCTTTTTTCATCAAATCACTTCTTTCGATTTTTATTACGCCAAATAATATTAAGTTAACTACGCAATTATTATTAAGGACGAATTTGTACGAATGAAAGTCACAAACTTTATTTTAACATTCAGTATTATCTAGTCTATTTCTTTTTATTTAGCCCTATTTTTGTGGACTTATCAACACTAAATAACACTGGATAACATATGAAAAGTGCTAACATCATAATAAGAAACAAAGTATTCTACTATTATAATGTGTTTATTTATATTTATTAAACTAAGATAAATACTTTTTTAATTTATTTTAAAGTTTTTTTATAACTGGGAATTTTCTTTGGCGAAGAATAGTCACCGGTTTTATGATAGACTTTATATCCATGAGACTGTCTTAATAGTTTTCTTTCTTCTTGAGTCATTTCTAATACTTCTTCAGCAATATCAATATGTAAAATACCATCTAAGTGATCCATTTCATGTGATAATACTGTTGATTCAAACCCTTCAAAAACTTCATGGTGTTCATTTCCGTCTTGATCAAAATATTTTAGACTTATTTTATAAGGTCTTAATACTCTACCGCAATTATCTAAACAACTCGCACAAGCCTCCCAATATTCTGTCAAACCTTCTTTACTAGTTATAACAGGATTTATTAAAACTCTTGATTCATTATAGGCTTTTTCTGCTTCTGTAACATTATCTGTTTGCATTTTATTTACAATATCTAAATTTGTATTTTTTAAATAAACTATTCTTTTGGGTATACCTAATTGTACTGCAGCCATTGCCATTACTTCGTTTTCATTACAGTATTGATCTAATACTTCTATATCGCCGCTCAACTCAGTATCGTTTTGTATATCAACTTCAGTTGATATTTGTCTTAGAAACGGTTCATCATCCGCAATAGTTATTGATTTAATTTTGTCCATAATAAAGCTCGCTTTCTGTACCTAAATTATATCAGTATTTTACATACAATACAAATGCCTGTTCTTGAGACTTGTGTCTTTCACACAGTCGCACTAGAGAGTCTTACATATATTATTTTAGGAGGATGATATAAATGTGTGATGAAAAATGTAATAAAAATTCATCATGTCCTAGGTTTTGTTACTTAGCAGGTCCGACTGGTCCTACTGGACCGACAGGTCCAGCAACTATTTCTGTTGGTACAACTACTACAACGGATGCTGGTACTTCTGCTACTGTGACAAATTCTGGTACAAGTGATAATGTTATTTTAAATTTCTCAATTCCTGCTGGACCTACTGGTCCTACTGGTCCGACTGGAGCATCTGGAACTGATGCTGAAACACCTACAATAACTATTGGAACCGTAACAACTGGTGAGCCTGGTACACAAGCTTCTGCTTCAATAACAGGAACAGCTCCCAATTTTACATTAAATTTAACAATTCCGCAGGGTCCAACTGGGCCTAGTGCATAGAATCAAAGGACAAATTTTAATTTATAAAATTTCAATTTGTCTTTTTGTTTGATTGTCACCGATCAAATTTCCTACTTCACAGATAGAGTAACCTCTATTCGCCATAATGGCTTAAATTCGCGACAGTCGCTGCCATACTAATTATTTTATTTTTTGACAAATTATTTATATTTACATCACTGTTATTTTTATTATAACTCAAACAGGATGTGGTCTAAACTTATAAGCTTTATACATATGAACTGTCTCCATCTCTTGTCTTACTATATTATAATGTAAACGTTTGTTTGCCAATAGAATAATTATAAAAATTAGAATAGCAAAAAACAAATTCCTTATATATAAAAAAGGAATGAAATAAATTTCATTCTTCAACCACTTTGTGGTTGTTTTCTT
>CAVAJX010000048.1:0-5146 GCA_963589235.1 bacterium
GTTGTACTTAATATTTGATTTATCTTTTCATCTACTACCACATAATGTGTTTTTCTTATATCAAAGTCATAATTGTTTAAGCGTAAATCAACTCGTTCATCACTATTTCCTCTGCTGATGTCTTCAAGTTGTTCATTAAGCCTATCCATTTCATTGGTTGTTTGGCTTTCATTTCTTCTGTTATCTTCTCTTTGACTTTCATTTCTGATACTATCTGTTCTACTCTCTCCATTGCTGTTTCTTGTATATCCATTAAATGAGTTGAAAGTTGATTGCTCATTAGTAATGTTGTGTATAGGGCTTTCTTGTTCTCTTTCAAATAATTCAATCTCATCATTGCGTATTTGCCCTTCACTTGAATCTTGTTCTCTGGTATTGTTAGGTCTGGTATCTCGTAGTCCCCTTGGCGTGTGTAAGTTATCATAATTATTCCTCCTTTCGGCAGTATCTCTGCTTTCACTTACATCATAAGACAAAGTGTTATCAATATCAAATGTGCGAATTTTATTGATTTCATTTATTCGTAGATTTTTTATTGTATTATAAATCTCACGAAGTCCCATTTCTGATATTTCACTTGTTGCTACACCTATTCTTGTAATAGTATCATAACTATCAAATGCTAATATTGGTGTAAAATCTTCATTAGTGAAATAATCATTCGGATTTAATCCACACCTTTTAATCATTGAAAATGCAATACTATTTTCTAGTGCATTTTGAAACAATAATTGAACTGCTTCATCATTCATTGATTCAAGAGAACTATTATCTCTATAAAACATTAAATCTTGTAAATAGTCCTGCATATTATCTTCAACGATTATCTTTGATACTGATTTAATTGCAAGTCCTAAAGAACTTTTATCTTCTAGTTCTCCATACTTGTTTTCTAATGATTCTATTATGTCTAATTCATAAGGTTTTGAAACTGACCATAACCTAAAACTTTTACCGGATTTGCTATTAGTATCTGCTATATCAAATACATATCGTAAATTAGTATATCCATTATCTTCAGAAAGAAGTGCTATACCTTTTGCACCACGATTTACCCATCTACCAACTTGTTTATTCCAAGCCTCAATTTTAGCACAAGCTATTGCTTCTGGTCTTTGTGCATAAATTAGAACTTGATCATTAAATGGGTATTTATAATTCATAGCAGCACATTCCAAGAATGACATCCATTCATTTGGATTATTACTTATTTGTGTTAAAGTTTCGCCATATAAGTCTGTTATTAGTCTTAATTTACTCGCCATAATGCACCTCCTTGTTCTAAATTAGACTATTCATTATTAACTTTTTCTTCTTTTAATTTTTCTCTTACTCTTATTAAGACATCATAGTAATTTGTTTCAATGGTAATGATGTCCTCAACTCCATAAAATAAGATATAAAATAAATCAGTTATTTCATTATTATAGAATCTCATATCTACCATTTCTGTTCCGTCATCTTCTTTTATTGGAACACTATATCTTAATAATTTATCTTTAATTTTTGATGATTTTTGAGAAATTTTTTCATCTTCAAAATCAATCATATTATTCAATATCTCAACAAGTTTATTAAACTCATTTACATTTAATTTTACCTTAATTGGTGGTATTCTTTTTGAATATGCCATTATAATCCCTCCTATCTTTCCATATCTTTATCTTGTTTAACTTTTTCATTTATAACAAGATTGTTTCTATAATTTGCAATTGCCTCTTTAACAGAAGTATTACTTAAAATATCATCAACTTTTGCTTTAGCCTCATTTTTATTTTTAGCCTCTACTTCAAAAGTAATAGTTCCATTTATATCTACATCAACTTCAAACATTTTCATTTTTCATCATTTCCTTTCTCTTTATATCCACTTAAAAAAGCAGTTATCTGTTTATTTTTAACTGCTAATCTATAATCAATTATTATTGCTATTTCAGAAGATGTTAAATTACCTATTTTAATTAAATCTTCCAATTTCATTGCTAATATCTTTTTATCACTATTAAATCCTGCTCCAAATAACTTTTCTAATGCTTTTGTTATTTGTCCTAGATTATATTTGTTTTCCATAATCTCCTCCTATTTCGTTTCAACTAATTCACAAATAACAACAATTTGTTTATTCGTTTTATGCCTACAAGTTATTAAAGTTAAAGTTGTCTTTTCTTTATTTCTAACAATATTAGCAGTTCCAGTCTTTTCAATATCATAAATATTGACAACTTTATATTTGTATTCTTTTCCTTGATAGAAAATACTTACTTGATCGTCTTGTGATAACTTATATAGGTTTTTAAAATAAGAAACCTTACCACTACCAGAGTGTCCTGCTAGAATAAAATTACCATTTGCTATATCAGGATAAGTTGATTCCTTTAATATTTGAATATTTCTGTTTACATTATTACAATAACTATCTTTTTCACATAATCCTTTTTCAAGTCCAATTTTAGGTATTTTAATTACTGCAATATAGTTGGTATTATCCTGTTTTGTTTCTTCCTGCTTTTCTTCAGTTTGTGTTTCTTCAGCAATAATGTCGTCTTTTATTTCTTCTTGTTTTTCATAAAATTCTTCAATTTTGTTATCTTCTTTTTTATCATAGAAATAGTTATATAGATATTTTCCACCTATAACTGATATTCCTATTAAGATAAGAAAAGAGCCAACTATAATTAGTTGACCCTTTCTACCTTTACTATTATTAGTTTCTTTTCTTTTTAACATAAACGATAACTCCTATTCCACTTAATATTAGTAATGATCCCATTAGTTCTACAATATGATAATCTTCAATACCTGTACTTGGTACTTCAATAACAACTTTTTCATCTACCATAGTACATTTAACGATTTCTCCATCTTCAAGTATTTCAAAATACATTTTTTCTGGATTTATTGTGTAACCTTCTGGGGCTTCTTTTTCTAAAAAGTAATACTTACCATATCTTAAATTTTCAATAGTGATTTTACCATTTTCATCTGTTCTACCACTAAATATTAACTCATCTTTTTCGTTATAAACTTCTATAAGAGTGTTAGGTAAAGGTTCATTTGTAGATACATCTTGTTTAGTTATTTCTACTGTTCCTGTGATAGGCTTATTTTTCATTTCAGCCTTAACAATTTCTCCATTGTCCTTTATTTCAAAATAAACTTTTTCATCAGTAATTACATAACCTGTTGCTGCCTCTTTTTCTAAAATATAGTATTTTCCTACTTTTAGATTATCAACAACAACTTTTCCATTCTCATCAGTAGTTCCAGTGAATATTAGTTCATTGTTTTCAGTATAGATTTCAATAATAGTATTTGGTATTATATCTCCATTTACTAAATCTTTTTTAGTAAACTCAATTTTACCTTTCTTTAAAATATTTGTCATTTCAAGTGAATCATATACTATTGGTGTTAAGTTATCTACTTCTGTTAATTCAATATGATATTCGGTTTCATCTAATACATATTCATCATCAGTTTGTACTTCCTTTACAATATACTTTCCAAGTGGAAGTTTTTCACTTATTGCATAACCATTTTTATCAGTTGTCATTGTACCAACTAAATCACCTTTATTATAATAAATATAATTTCCATCAGATGATTTTATATCTTCTTCAGCATAAATATTATAGACAATTCCTTCTAATGATTTTCTACCATTATAGTTGAAACTATCATTTTCTATCTCAAATAATTCTCCACTTTTAGAGATTTCAATTTGTCCTTTTATTGGTGTATTTTTATAATATACAGTGATAAATGGACCATAAGTTGTATAAGAGTAATGAGTATCATCTCCAATAGTAAAATCTAATCCATCTTTATCTAATAAATAACCTTGTGGACTTTCTGTTTCAATTAGTTTGTAGTTTCCTGCCACTAATTTTAGATAAGTTATAAATCTACCATTTTCATCAGTTTTAAATTCACTATAAACCTTTCCACCTACATATTGAGATACATATTGTTTAGTATCTTTATTGTAGATTTTAAAAGTGGTATTTGCTAATGCAATAGTTTTACCTGTTTCTACATCTGTCTTAAATACTTGTAAATATGCAGATAAAGCATTGTTTAAAATATTATAATATTGTTCTTTTTCAGAATTATAATCAACTGTTATAAAAAAGTCATAAATTTTTTCATATCCTGTTGTTGAGTTTACTTGATGGAACTTCCATACTCCATAAGGAAGATTTATTGTTGCATAACCATTTTTATCAGTTGTTATTTCATCAAACTTATCGCCATTTGGATAGAATATTTCAAATGTTATTCCTTTTTCTGCATTTAAGAAAGTAGTTTGACCATCTACATAATCGTATTGTTTTAAAATACTAACATAGTTTTTTACTACTGTTTCAAATACATCTAATTTATCATTTTCTTTGCCTTCTAAGTCAAAGTTATACTTTGTATTATCTAGTAAATAACCATTACTAGCACTTATTTCTTGAAGATAATAAGAGTTATATGGAAGTACCTTTGGACTTTTTCCATATCCATTCTCATCAGTAGTAATTGTAGTTACAAGTTTTCCTGTTGCTTGTTCATAAACTCCATATTTAGCATTTTTAAGAGTTGCTTGTCCTTGTGGATTTGATTTATTAGTTTCTTTATCTTTTTTGTTTATCTCTACTGTTCCATAATAACTATTAACTCTTATTTTCGCTATAACAGGATCTGTTGTTCCCGGAACCATCATATTTTGGAATCCATCTCCAACAAATAATTCATAAGAAGAATTATATGGCATTTTTTTAGTAAGTGTTAAATCTATTGCTCCATTTTTTGTTGGTGTAATAGTAAGTTTATTACCATCTACATTATAGTCTGCTCCATTTACACTTACAGAATAGTTTGATAATACATTATTTGTATCAGTTAAAGTAAGAGTTTCTCCTACTTGAAGTTTATAAACTCCTCCATTGAATGATGGTCTATCATAGTGATGTGAAATAAGATTATTTATTTCTGCCTCTTCACTAGATAAATCTATTTTAGTTCCTTCTCCCCATCTTTTAGTTGAGAATGTTGTATGAGCTCCTTCTCCAATTATTGTGTCCCATATCATTCCTTGTGTTGCCATTCTATATTTTGTAGTTTGGTGTCCCAGATAAGTATATCCATAATAACCTATTAAC
>CAVAJX010000049.1:0-5842 GCA_963589235.1 bacterium
TTTGTTAGTTATCTACTTAATAATTAAAAAGTATCATTTTAAAAAAATCTTAACAACAATTTATCTAAAATTGTGTTAATAATACTAAAACTGCAAAAATAACACCTATCATTGCAACAATAAATGGAACTATAAAGAAGCTAACATATGCTGCATTATCATTTTTTCTACCTAGTTGCCCATAAATACCATCATTTATTTTTTTATTAGTTAAATCCGGCTTACCTAAAAGACTATGTCCATTAGATTTAACCAAGGCATTTCCCATACCAAGAGAATTACCATTAGAGTAATCTGCTGAAGTACCATTTACTTCTTTTTCTAATTCCACCAAGTCTCTTCTTCTTTTTTCCATTACATAATCATTATAATAAACTCCAGCACCACGTTCAAAAATACCTTTATAATAAGGAACATCACCTTCAGGTAAATATATTTCAAACATGTCGAAATTATCTTTCAAAAAAGCTTTATTAATATAAATTTGATTAGGAAAATGACAGTGAATGCCAACACCAATATCACTAAGGTCAGAAATATTATTTCTAATAATATCCCTCATTTGCATACCATTAGACCCATCAGCAATCGCTAAATTATCAAATTTTATTTGCTGATAAGAACCATTTAAGATATGAATATTATTAGGATCAAATGAAGTTATGTAGCAACCCTTTTCATGAATGTATCTCATAGCGCTATCCATTCCTAACTTTAATGGCAAGATACTATCTTCATCATAATGAAGTTCATACCATTCATTTAGAGTAATACTATTAGAATCATCAATTCTATTCATACGCACTCACCCTACTATAATTGTAAAGCAAAATTTTCAAAAATACAAACATTAATAAACATTTTTAAATCTTTCATGTAAAACTTTTCTTATTTTATAAAGTCTACCATCAACAGTAGTAATAGGTATATCAAGTAACCTACTAATTTCCTTATAACTAAAACCATTATACCTAAGTTCAAAAATAGAACTGTCTCCAATATTAAACAAAGATTTATAATAAACAAATTGTTTTTCTAACAACTCTTCATCAAAATAATAATCCAAGTTTTTATCATCTTTAATATTACAGTAAAATTCCTCACCTAAAGAAGTATTTAAATAATAATGTTTATTACTACTCATCTTTCTACAGAAAGTTAAAATTCTCCTCTCAACACAAATACAAGCAAAAGTATAAAATAAAGCCCCAGAATTTTCATCATACTTATCAATTGCGTCATTCAAAGCAATTAACCCTTCTTGTACTAAATCATCAAAGTCTACTCTTGCCCATTTAGCTGACATAGAATACTTAGACGCTAACTTTTTAACTATCGGAATATACTTATTAAACATAATTTTCCTAGCTTCTTCATCATTTTCTTTAACTAAATAAACAACCTCATAATCATTTATTTTTTTATAATCCATAATCCCTCTACTTTCTATTACGGATTACCTCATATATCATAATACCAGATGCTACAGATGCATTTAAACTATTTGTAGTTCCATACATTGGTATTTTAGCAATAAAATCACATGCATTCTTAACAAGTTTAGACATACCAGATCCCTCATTACCAATTACTAAGGCAATTTTACCAGAATAATCTATACTTCTATAATCAACACTATCCTCTAAAGCTGTACCAACTATCCAAAAACCATTTTTCTTAAGTTCATCTATTGTTGAAACTAAATTAGTAACAGTAACAATATTTACATTATCCAAAGTTCCAGCACTAGTTTTCATTACTGTAGAATTAACTTGAGCCTGACGATCTTTTGGCATAATAATCGCATCAACTTTAGCGGCCTCACAAGTTCTTATTATAGCTCCAAGATTATGTGGATCTTCTAAATGATCTAATATTACAAAAAACTTAGCTTCATCATCTAATACATCAGATATATCTTTATACTTATAATCCGGAATAAATAGTATTATACCCTGATGAACTCCTGGTGCCAAACGATCAATTTCTTTTTTTGACTTGTATTGAACAGGTACTTTTCGCTTTTCTATTAAAGAGTTTATTTCTTTGTCACTAAAACCATCCTGTAAAATTATTTTTTGAACTATTTTTCCATTTTCTAATAATTCTTTCGCAACATTTCTACCATAAACCAACATCTTAATCACCTAAAATAAATTTCATTATCTCATTTATTCTTTCTTTTTTATTTTGAATTTCTAAATAACCAATGATAGCTTCTAATCCAGTTGCATACTTATAAGTAATAATATCGCAACTCTTAGGATGAGAAGTAGTCTTATAATTCCTAGCTCTCTTAAATACACTAATTTCATCTTCATATAAGAAATTATCATCAATCATTTTCGTTAAATATTTAGCTTGATTACTAGCACTAACATAAGAAATAGCTTCTTTCTGCAAGTCATTTACATGACCAATGCCTGATAAAACTAAATGCTTTCTAACATAGTTTTCATAAATAGTATCACCTAAATACGCTAAAACCAATACATTAACTTCATTAACATTCATATACTTCACGTCCTCAAAAACAATTTTATCATAATAATAAAAATCTACACAGAAAAATTGTGTAGATTAATTATTAAATTAACTCGTAAGTTGTTCCTTCTCTAGTATCAATTAAACGAACACCTTGTTCTAACAATTCATCTCTTATTGCATCAGCCGTAACAAAGTCTTTATTTTTCTTTGCTTCATTACGTAATTCTATCTTCTTTAAGATTTCTTCATCATCATGTTCACTACTTACTTCATCTACTTTTAATAAGTCAAGAGATAAAACTTCATCAAACTTCTCTATTAATTTTCTCTTAGTACCATCATTAACTGAAGTATCCTTTAAAATATCATATACTAAAGTAATCATATTAGAAGTATTTAAATCATCTTCTATATAATTTTTAAACTTACTTAAATATTCTTCATATTTACTATCATCTACTTCTGAAGAGCCTAATTTTGAAATACGTGATTTTAATTTTAAATAGGCTTTCTCTGCACCAGATAATATATCAAAGTCAAATGTTAATTGATTATGATAGTATGAATTTAAACATAAGTAACGATAACTTAAAGGATTATAACCTTTTTCTTCTAATAAAGAAACTGTTAAGAATTCACCAGATGATTTACTCATCTTACCATTTTTATTATTTAAAAAACCATAGTGAACCCAGTAATTACACCAAGGATGAATTCCTAAATAAGCTTCACTTTGAGCAATTTCATTAGTATGATGTGGAAAAATAGCATCTTCTGCACCACAGTGTATATCTAACTTTTCACCTAAGTATTTTATTGAAATACCAGAACATTCTATATGCCATCCAGGATAACCTCTTCCCCAAGGAGAATCCCATTGTAACTCTTGATTATTAAATTTTGAATTAGTAAACCATAAACCAAAGTCAAATGGATTACGTTTTGCATCATCTACTTCTATATCACTTCTAACCGCAACTAATAAGTCATCACTATTACGTCCAGATAACTCATAGTAATTAGGAAATTTAGAAGTATCATAATAAACATTACCATTAGAAATATAAGCATAACCAGTTTCTAATAATTTAGTAATTATTTTTATATACATATCAATATTATCTGTAGCATTAGATACTACATCAGGCTTTCTAATATTTAACTTACAACAGTCATCAAAAAAACAGTCAGTATAAAACTTAGCAATTTCCAAAGATGATTTATGCTCCCTTTTAGCAGCAACCAACATCTTATCTTCACCTGTATCACCATCACCTACTAAATGACCTACATCAGTAATATTCATAACTCTTTCTACATCATAACCAAGAAATTTTAAACTTTTCTCTAAAATATCCTCAGAAATATATGTACGTAAATTACCAATATGTGCATAACTATACACAGTAGGACCACAGGTATACATTTTAACCTTTCCTTCTTCATTAGGAATAAATTCTTCTACTTTTTTTGACAACGTATTAAATATTTTCATTTTTTCACCTCGCAAAGTTAGTATAACATAATATTCATAAGAAATAAACTAATGTTTAATAGTAAAAGTATCTACATATTTTCTTAATACTTTATCCACATGTCTTGCACCAAATTCCTTATAATTACATTCATTTTTAATTTTATTCACAAGTTCTGGGGAAAAGTCCTTTTCAAATCCTAAATCAATTGCTCTCTTACTAATAATTTTACCTATAGTATTACCATCAATATCATCAAAATATATAACTTTATCAATTCTATTTACAAATTCAACTCCTAAAAATTCTTTAAACTTTTCATATACCAAACTATTATCTGATGAAAAACCTATTTTTTTATTAGTAGTACCTAAATTAGAAGTCATAAAAATAACTACATTACTAAAGTCTATTTGTTCACCATAGGAATTAGTCATACAACCAGTATCTAAAACTTGTAAAAAAAGTCGTAATACATCTGGATGTGCTTTTTCTATTTCATCAATTAAGAAAACTGAATATGGATTATCTTTAACTTTTTCTAATATACAATTATTATCATTATATCCAACATAGCCAGCTGGCGCTCCTATTATCTTACTAATAGAATGACCTTCCTTATATTCACTCATATCAAGTCTAATAAAAGCCGTCTTTGGATATAACAGTCTAGCATACTCTTTTACTAATAATGTCTTTCCTACACCAGTTTTACCAACTAATAATAGTGATACAGGTACATTTTTATTAATTTTACGTGAAAGTGTAATCTCTAATATCTCATCAATTGCCTTTTTCTGTCCAAACACAGTTTTATTTAAACTTAAAATAAGACTATTTTTATTGTATTTTAATATTTTCTTAACAGGTATTTTAGTCTTCTCATAAATAACATCATATAAAGTATCTTTATTAATACTTTTTACACTTTTACACTTAGTACTTCTCATAAAGTTTTTATTAATTAAAGTCTCCAACTCTTCCTGTTCTTCTTTTAATTGTCTAGCCAATTTATAATCATGATCAATAATAGCTTTATTCTTTTTATTTCTAACTTCATTCATTGAAATAGTAAACAATCTATTTTTCTTTTCATAAGTATTATCAATTATAGCTGTCTTACTACAAGCTTCATCTAATATATCAATAGCTTTATCTGGAAATCTATCTGTTGTAAGATATCTATCAGAAAGTTCAACTATTAATTTAATAATCTCATCACTAATTTTTACCCCATGATAATTTTCATAAATATCTCTAAGTTGAAATAAAATCTTTTCTGTTTCAGAAGCCGTAGGCTCTTCTACATATATTTTCTGAAATCTTCTATCTAAAGCTTTATCTTTTTCTAAATACTTTTTATATTCAGCAAGTGTTGTTGCTCCTATAATTTTAATTTTTCCACGAGCCAAGTATGGTTTTAAGATATTAGAAGCATCAATTGCTCCCTCTGCACCACCAGCACCTACTAAAGTATGTATTTCATCAATAAATAAAATTATGTTTTTTTCACTTTCTAATTCACTAATTATTTTATTGATTCTTTCTTCAAACTCTCCCCGATATTTAGTTCCAGATATTAAACTAGCCATAGAAATACTAAATATTCTACTATTCTCCAAGTTTTTAGGAACACTTCCAACTACAATTCTCCTAACTAATTCTTCCACTATCGCAGTCTTACCAACGCCAGCATCACCTAATAATAATGGATTATTTTTAGTACGTCTTAATAATATTTCTATCATTCTATTGACTTTAACATCTCTACCAACAACTGGATCAAATCCTTCTTCTTCGCATTTTTTATTTAAATCAATTGCGTACTCTTCTAATAATAAATTTCTTCCCTTTATACCAGAATGATACACCATTCTATT
>CAVAJX010000050.1:0-25459 GCA_963589235.1 bacterium
ATTCTAGCCAGTATAAAAAATATAACAGATACTCAATATATTGCTAGTCAAGATAGTTTAAATGAGTTTTTATATCAAGCATCTTTAGCTACCGCTACTTATGATGAATTTACTTTGACTGATTACGTAGATACCAATTATTTTAACTTAAATAATGTAACAGATGTAACAACATCATTCGGCAAAGCTACTATTCAAAGTAATAAAGTTATCTGGGATTTATCTGGATTAAAATCAGGAACAGATGCATCTTTAACGATAGATATAAACTTTAATAATGATTTAATAAGCGTAGGCGGAATATATCCAACTCATACAAAGACAGATATCACTTATAAAATAGGTAATACTTCAACTACAGAGTCAACTACTAAAACAACAGTATTAAAAGATAAATATACAGTAGTATATGAAGGTAATACACCGTCTGGTTGTGTAGTATCAAATGTACCAGGTACAAGTAATTATTTTGTTTTTGATACTGTACAAAAAGAAGATACTATACCAGTATGTGTAGGATATCAATTTCAAGGTTGGAAAATAGTCACGGTAGGAGTAGAAGAAGTAAATGATGATACATTTATAATGCCAGAGAAAAATGTAACCTTAAGAGCCATTTGGAAGAAGTTAAATATTACAAAATCAATGGATGGTAAAATAGCAAAAGTACAAACGTTGTATAGATTAATAGCCGATAGCTCTATAGGATTAGATACAGATATTGATTTCAGCAAAACTCCAACAAACGATAATTCGGGAGTTTATACAATAGACGGAACTGAAAATGATGAATATCCAGTGCATTACTATCGAGGAAATATTGACAATAATAATGTTTTATTCGCTGGATTCTGTTGGAAAATGGTGAGAACAACATCAACTGGCGGAGTTAAACTAATTTATAATGGAATATATGATGAAACGAATAAATGTAATAATACTGGAACTGCTAGTCAAATAGGTACAACACAATTTAACGGTCTTTATGCTACTCCAGCTAATGTCGGTTATATGTATGGTACAGGATATACATATAATTATCATCTTGCAAGAATAGATGTGCTAGAAGATTATGGTAGCAGGGATACTTCGTATTATTATGGAACATCTATTACGTATTCTAACGGAATATATACCATACAAAATGTAGAACAAAAATCTTGGTCAGATAATTATAGTAATTTGACTGGTTACTATACATGTAGAAGTACTTCTACTACTTGTTCAAAAGTTTATTATGTTGTTGGGGGAGACAGCAAAACTCTAACTGCAATAAGCTTATCGTCCGGTGTTACAAATCCAAATGCCCAGACAATGATTTTAGGTAAAAGTGTTACTGATAATGGTAATGACACATATACACTTACAGATACAGTAACGTTAAAAAAAGTTGACTGGTATACAAATTATAATGCATATAAAGATTATTATATGTGTAAAGATCTAACTAGTACGACTTGTGATAGTAAATATCTTATAACATTGACTAGTAGTAGTAAGATAACATATGATGATACATATAAATTTATCTATGGAAACGATATTGCTTGGGATGGAAAAAAATATACTTTAATTGATACATATATTTCAACTTCTTTCTGGGAAACAGATAGAACTACACTAGCTAAAAAATATCATTATACATGTCTTAATACAACAGGTGAATGTACAGATGTTTATTACATCCATTACTTTGGTAATGATACAATGATTTTCTATTTGAGATTATCGTCAGGCAAAAATATAGAAGACTCCAAAAATGAGATGTTTACAAATACAACTGATTCAACAATAAAGAAAGCAATTGATACTTGGTACAAAGCGAATCTGACTTCATACACTGAAAAATTAGAAGATACTCCTTGGTGCAGTGATAGAACGTTTGTGTCGGGTTCGCTAGCTGGAAAAGATGTGGACGCAGGAAATGATTATTCATACTATGGAGCGTATGTTAGAACAAAACAAAAACATAAACCGAGTATTTCTTGCCCAAATAAAATAAGAGATGGATTTACAGTTTTAACCTCATCGGGTGGAAATGGTGCATTAACATATCCAGTAGGGTTACTAACAGCAGACGAAGTAATGTTAGCAGGAAGCCATTTTTATAATCACAATAATTATTATCTATATTCAGGACAACATTATTGGCTTTTGTCGCCACCTTACTACCGTGATTATGTTGCTGACATTTTTTCTTTAGGATCAGCCGGTAATATGAGTTGTTATATTGTTCATGTTGATGAAGGCGTAAGACCAGCAGTCTCTCTTGCACCTGGTACTAGAACAGTTGGGGGAGATGGAACAGTTTACGATCCATACATAATAGAATAAGTAATTCAATAATTTATAGTTTCAATTTTGACAACACCAAAGAAAGATATAATATCATTTCTAAGTATTATATCTTTTTCTTTTGGACAGTTTGCCTAATCTAAAAATATAGGATATAATGTAAATAGGAAGTAGGTAAAAAGATGAATATAGATAATTTAAATGACAAACAAAAAGAAGCCGTATTATATAATGACGGACCTCTTCTAATAATAGCCGGAGCAGGTGCTGGTAAAACTAAAACATTAACTACTAAGATAGCTTATTTAATTGAAGAAAAATATGCTACTCCATACAATGTTCTAGCAATCACCTTCACAAATAAAGCTGCGAAAGAAATGAAAGATAGACTATATGCTATGCTTGGTGATGTAGCTAAAAAAATACAAGTTTCAACATTTCATAGCTTTGGTTTAAAATTATTAAGAGAAAATTTTGAATTATTAGGTTATGATAGAAACTTTGTTATTATGGATAGTGATGATTCATTAACTGTAGTCAAAAAAATAATAAAAGACTTAGGATATGATCCAAAAGTATATAATCCTAAAGCCATCAGAAATAAAATAAGTAGTTGTAAAAACGAAATGATTTCCGCTAAAGCTTACGAAAGATATGCTGTTAGTGACTATGAACAAGTAATCCATAAAATATATGAAAAATATGAAGATAAATTATATCGAAACAACTCAGTAGACTTTGACGATTTATTATTACTACCAATAAAACTATTTAAAGAAAATCCAGATGTACTAGAAAGATATCAAGATTTATATCAATACATTTTAATAGATGAGTACCAAGATACTAATCAAGCACAATACATCTTAACAAAACTTATCAGTGAAAAAAATAGACGTATAACTTGTGTTGGAGATGACTCACAAAGTATTTATAGTTTTAGAGGAGCTAATTATAAAAACATTTTGAATTTTGAAAAGGATTATCCTGATGCAAAGACAATTCTATTAGAACAAAACTATCGTTCAACAAGTACTATTCTAGATGCGGCTAATCAAGTAATAAAAAATAATAGTCAAAGAAAAGATAAGAAACTATGGACTGATAGAGGACAGGGTGAAAAAATAAAATATTATCGTGCTTATAATGAAAGAGATGAAGCACAATATGTTATTAGAAAAATAAAAGAGTTAGTAAATAGAGGAACAGAGTATAAAGATATTGCTATTCTTTATAGAACAAATGCCCAGTCACGTGTAGTAGAAGAAGAAATGTTAAAAGAAAATCTACCATATCGTGTTATTGGAAGTTTCTATTTCTATTCTCGTAAAGAAATAAAAGATTTAATTGCTTACCTTCGTCTTATTCATAATTCTAAAGATAATATAAGTCTTTTAAGAGTAATTAATACACCAAAAAGAGGTATTGGTCTAAAGACTATTGAAAATTTAACTTCTAAAGCTGATGAAGAAGGAATAAGTATATATGACGCTATTAGTTCTGGTAAAGAGTTAGAATTTAAAAAGACTATTGAAAAACTAAAAATAGTAGCTGAAGATTTAACTTTAACAGAGTTAATTGATAAAGTACTAGATGCATCAGGTATGAAAAAAGAATTAGAAAGTGAACAAAGTCTAGAATCAGAAGTAAGACTAGAAAACTTAGAAGAGTTTAAGTCTATTACTAAAGCCTTTGAAGAAAAAGAAGGTCTAATATCATTAGAAGATTTCTTATTAGAAATAAGTTTAATTAGTGATGTTGAGGAATACAAAGATGATCCAAACCGTATAAGTTTAATGACAGTTCATTCTGTAAAAGGATTAGAGTTTGATAATGTATTTGTCATTGGTATGGAAGAAGGAATATTCCCACATATGAATTCACTTATGGAGAATATGGCCTTAGAAGAAGAAAGAAGGCTTTGTTATGTAGCCATTACTAGAGCAAAAGATAATCTACATCTAGTAAATGCTCGTCGTAGAACATTATTTGGTAAAGAACAAGTAAATCCAGTTAGTCGTTTCATGAGTGAGATAAATCCAGGACTTCTAGAAACAAATGTAAAAGAAGAAGAACTACCTAAAAAAGAAGAAAAAATTGATACAACAGAAATGTTTAGAGAAGAAGAAGTTGATTACAAAGTAGGAGACTATGTATATCACGAAACTTTTGGAACTGGAAAAGTAGTAGAAGTAACAAATACCTTAGTAAGTGTTGCCTTTAAGCATCCACATGGTATTAAAAAATTGATGAAGAATCATAAAAAATTATCAAAAATTAATTAATAAAAAAGGAGAAAAATATGAAAGATAAAACATTACTTATTTTAGCTGCCGGTATGGGTAGCAGATTTGGAGGGTTAAAGCAAATAACGCCTCTAGGACCAAATGGAGAGTTTATTATTGATTACTCAGTATATGACGCTATTAAAGCGGGATTTACTAAAATAGTTTTCTTAATAAAAGAAGAAAATTATGATGTATTCAAAGAAACAATTGGAAAAAGGGTAGAACCATATATTAATGTTGAATACTGTTTCCAAAAAAATGATAACTTACCAGAAGGTTGTACAGTACCAGAGGAAAGAGTAAAACCTCTAGGAACAGCCCATGCTATTCTTTGTTGTAAAGATAAAATAAATGAACCATTCGCCATTATCAATGCTGATGACTTCTACGGAAAAGATGCTTATCAAAAAGCCGCTGATTTCTTAGAAAATGCAGAAGATAAAGAACCATATTCATACGGTTTAGTAAGTTATCTTGTCAAAAATACACTTACAGAAAATGGTTCAGTAAAAAGAGGCGTGTGTCAAGTGAAAAACGGAGCTCTTACTAAAATAACAGAAAGTGTCATAGAAAAAATAGATGGCCAATTAGTTGCAAAACCATTATCTGGAGAAGAAGAATTCATTGTCTCACCAGATGACAAGGTTTCAATGAATTTAATGTTATTTACACCAAGTATTTTCCCATATATTGAAAAAAAATTCCCAGAATTTTTTGATAAAAACAAAGATAATCTAGAAAAATGTGAATACTTAATTCCAGATGTATTATTTGAAACAATAGAAGATAACTATGCTACAGTAACAGTTTTAGAAACTTCAGCAGCTTGGTATGGAGTAACATATAAAGAAGATGCTGAAAGCGTAAAAATAGCTTTAAAAAGACTGGTTGATGAAAAAGAATATCCTTCAAATTTATGGGAAAAATAATTACCAAAAGCAAGTCAATTTAGACTTGTTTTTCTATGAAATAAAAGCGTTTTATGGTATAATATATATAGAGAAAATGGTGATTAAATATGGAAAAACTCGAAGAAAATATTGATAAATTTCTACTAAGAAGAATTGCTTATAATATCCCAGAAAAAGCCAAGTTAAAAAGAGTTAAATATAAAGGTGAAATTTTAGATTCTCCAGTACTAGCAAGTAAAAAGTATCACTTAAATGAATATTTAGGATTTAAAAATTATGATCAAATAGTATTAGAATTTGAAAGCATACTTAGAGAAAACTTTGGCAGTCACTGTGATATTTCATCATTTTATAGAAACATTAAAGACTTAATTATTACCGAAAAAAAGAGTACTATCATTACAACTATAAAAAGACTACTTGGAAGAAATAATGAAGGTTGTTATTATCCAGAATCTAATGAAATAGCTTTAATGTCTGATAATAATGGAAAAGATACTACTTTTCATGAATTGTTACATCTAGCCAGCTCTAAAGTTACACCTGAGAATATTGTATTTACCGGTTTCTGCCAAGGAAGAGACTTAGGAGAAAAAATTACAGGTGAATGCATTAATGAAGGTTATACAGAATATTTAAATTGTAAATATTTTATTCAAAGAGATAGTATTTATTATGATGATGACAAGATAATTGCGAGAGGAATAGAAGACATCATCGGTTCTAGTAAAATGGAAGAACTATATTTTAATTCAGACTTAAAAGGACTAATAAATGAGTTAAGTAAATATTGCTCAGAGCAAATTGTAAATAATTTAGTAGCTAGACTAGATACTTTAACAGAAGGTAGAAGACCAACAAGGTCTAAAGCGTATAGAATATTTGCTGAAGCAAGACAAACTATTGCCGGAATAAAAATAAATAAAGCAAGAACTCAATATAACCAAGGACAAATATCCGAAGTCGAAAAAGAAAAACAAATACTCTTTGCAAAACTATATTCATTAGAAGGCTTTGTATTTGAACAAGATGCACATATTAAAAAAGAAGAAGATGGAATAAGAATAACAGATCGTAATAATAATGTTTTTATTGATAATAAAGCAAATATCAAAGTAGGAAACCGAATATACCAATACCGAGTACAAAAATAAAAAAAGGAGACTATTTATGCAAGAAAGAATGAATGAATTAATTGATATTATTAATGAGGCTGATTACAATTATCATACTCTAGATAATCCAACTATTACCGACCAAGAATATGATAAATACTTTAGAGAACTAGAAGAAATAGAAGCTGCACATCCAGACTGGGTGAGAGATGATTCACCAACACAACACGCTGGTGGAAAAATAATAGAAGGTTTTAATAAAGTCACTCATAAAATACCAATGATGTCCTTAAGCGATGTTTTCTCAGAAAGTGAAGTTTTAGCCTTTGATGAAAGAATTAAAAAAGAAGGAATTACACCTGAATATGTTTGTGAATTAAAAATAGATGGACTTTCTGTTTCACTACTATATGAAAACGGAAAATTAGTTCGTGCCGCAACAAGAGGTGATGGTACAACAGGTGAAGACATTACTCATAACGCTAAAACCATAAAAGTAATTCCATTAAAACTAAAAGAAAATATTGATATTGAAGTACGTGGCGAAATATTCATGAATAAAAAAACTTTAGAGAGAATAAATGAAGAACGTAAGAAGAAAAATCAACCATTACTTCAAAATTGTCGTAATGCCGCAGCTGGCTCAATTAGACAATTAGATTCAAAAGTAGCTGCTGAACGTAAACTAGATAATTTCATTTATCATTTACCAGATCCATTAGATTATGGACTTCATACTCATGAAGAAGCTCTTGAGTACATGAGACAACTAGGTTTTAAAATGAATCCTAATAACCGAGTTGTAAAAAATATTAATGAAGCCCTTGAGTATATAGAAGAAAAAGGTAAAGAAAGAGCCGGTCTTCCTTATGATATTGATGGTGTTGTTATAAAAGTAAATAGTATCGATCAACAACAAAAACTAGGCTACACTGCCAAGTATCCAAAATGGGCAACAGCTTATAAATTTCCAGCTGAAGAAGTTTTAACTAAATTAACAGATATAATTTTTACGGTAGGTAGAACAGGACAAATAACACCTAATGCTGTTCTAGAACCAGTTATAGTAGCCGGTTCAACCATTTCACGAGCAACACTTCACAATGAAGATTATGTAAATGAAAAAGATTTAAAAATAGGTGATATAGTTTCAATAAGAAAAGCCGGAGATGTTATACCAGAAGTAGTAGAAGTAAAAAAAGAAAGACGTACAGGCAAAGAAAAAGATTTTGAAATGATTACTAACTGTCCTATGTGCGATACACCTTTAGTAAAAAAAGAAGGACAAGTAGATTATTATTGTCCAAATAAAAAATGCCCAGCTAGAAGTATTGAAGAATTAATTCATTTTGCTTCACGTGATGCCATGAATATAGATGGACTAGGTGATAGAATTATGGAAGATTTTTATAATTTCCATTTCATCGCTACAATTGCTGATATATATTCCTTAAAAGATCATGAACAAGATTTAATACGATTAGAAGGCTATGGAGATAAATCAGTAACTAATTTATTAAACGCTATAGAAGAAAGTAAAAAGAATTCTCTAGAAAGACTATTGTTTGGTTTAGGAATTCCACATGTAGGGGCAAAAACAGCTAAACTTCTCGCAAAACGCTACAAAGATTTAGCTTCTCTAATGTCTTCATCAGAAGAAGAATTAACTAGTATTCCAGACATTGGCTCTATAATTGCGAAAAGCATAGTTGAATACTTTAATGATTCACACAGAAGAGCCATAGTCGATGAACTAATAGATATTGGTATTAACACTAAATATTTAGGACAAGAAGTAGAAGAAAATGATGAATTTAAAGACAAGACATTTGTCCTAACTGGTTCTCTAACTTTATTCACAAGAGAAGAAGCCGAAGAACAAATAGAATCTCTTGGTGGAAAAACTTCAAGTTCTGTTTCTAAAAAAACAACTGCTGTAATTGTTGGAGAAAATCCTGGTAGTAAATATGATAAAGCAAAAGAACTAGGTATTCCTATCTGGACAGAAGAAGAGTTTAAAGAAAAGTTAGGTTAATATAAACATATAATTAAAAATATACTAATTAAAGCTGGAATGAAAAGTTCCAGTTTTTAGTTAGTTTCTAATCCAAAAATTAGATGAGACTATTATAAAAAATTAATACAACAATAATACAATAATAATACTCGTTACCATGGCCAAGATCATACAAAATATTGACTATTTAACAAAAAAATGGTATTATAATGCCACGAAATTCAAGGAATAGGTGATATCGTATGAGAAAGAAAAAAATCAAAATGGAAGATTATGAAGATTACGAAGATTATGATACTATTGATCAAGAATCTCTATTAAAAAACATAGAAGAATATGAAGAAGTTCTTTATGAAGACGAAGAAAGTTTCGACTCAAATGAAGAAAACTTCGATATAAAAGAGGAAAATGATTTTGATGAAGACTTTGATGATGACTCCCAAGATAAGAAACATAAAAAAGATTCAAAAAAAATAACTAAAATAATCAATATCATATTCTACGTACTAATCATTTTAATGATAATGGTAACAATTGATGTTATAAGTGTATCAAGATACAATTCCGGACCATTTTTTGCGATAAAGACTGCTCAATATAAAGATGGTGGTACTAAAGTATATACTGGTCTAGGATACAAAGTTATTAAATATAATCAAGTACAAGGTAGAAGAGATACTGTAATAGGTTCATGGGCTTTAAAATATTCAATTGAACCAACAGAAGTAGATTCAATAGACTTAGCTATCGAATATAAAACAGATACTTTAAAAGCTTATGAAAAATACAATGCTAAATTCTTAAGAATATCTGGTACTTACCAAAGCTACAATAAGAAAAATAAAACTCTTACCTTTGGCTATACAGACCCAGATGGTTCATATACCTTAAACATCGTTTGTAAAATGGCAAAAGATGCAACGATAAAAGAATATGAAAAAGATGATTCCATCACCGTTATAGGAACAGCATATGACTTTAAACAAAAAGATAAAAAGAATCCTAATACCTTATACATTAATAATTGTTTTGCAGAATAAAATAACAAGTGCTACAAGGCATTTGTTTTTGCTTAATAAAGAAAATGATAAATTTACATATCAACATATCCATGATATAATAAAAAAGTTAAAGGAGGCACCCTTATGGAAGATAAATTAACTAAAGAAGAGGTTATGCATGTTGCTAAACTAGCCAGAATTGAAATTGATGATGACGAACTAGCAATGTATCAAGTAAAATTAAAACAAATACTAAACGAAATAGAAAAAATAAATGAAGTAAAACTTTATGATGATGACATGTTAATATGTCCAACTGAAAATAAATGTTCATTACGTGCTGACAAAGAAGGCGAAATGTTAAATCCAAAGGAAGTATTAAAAAATGCTCCAAGACACAATGGAAACTACATTTCAGTTCCAGCAGTAATAGGTGAAAAGGGTGGTATGAGTGCATAATTATTTAGATTTATCATTAGTAGAAATTAATAAGTTATTAAAAGAAAAGAAAATAACACCAAAAGACTTAGTTTTAGAGTCATTTGAAAGAATAGAAAAAGACAAAGACTTAAACTGCTTTATTACCTTAAATAAAGAAGAAGCTTTAAAACAAGCTGAAGAATTAGAAGAAAAAGAAGTAGATTCTTTAACATTTGGTATTCCAATTGCTATAAAAGATAATATTATCACTAAAGGATTACGTACAACAGCAGCTTCTAAAATGTTAGAAAACTTTGATCCTATCTATGATGCTGATGTTATTGAAAGAGTTAAGAAAGCCAATATGATTATCATTGGTAAAACAAACATGGACGAGTTTGCCATGGGCTCATCAAATAGAACATCATACTTTGGACCAGTAAAAAATCCATGGAATGAAGATAGAGTTCCAGGAGGTTCATCTGGTGGAAATGCAGCAGCAGTTAGTAAAAGAATGATACCATTCGCTTTAGGTTCAGACACAGGTGGCTCAATTAGACAACCTGCATCTTTCTGTGGAATAGTCGGCTTAAAGCCAACTTATGGTCGTGTATCTCGTTATGGACTAATTGCCTTCGGGTCAAGTCTTGATCAAATTGGACCAATGACTAAAAATGTTTATGAAAATGCTGTACTTTTAAACACTATCTGTGGAAAAAGTGAAAAAGACTTAACATCAGTAGAAACAGATGAAGACTTTACTAGATTAATAGGAAAAGATATTTCAGGTTTAAAAATAGCAATTCCTAACTTTTATGTAAGTGACGCTGTAGACCAAGAAATAAAAGATAAATTAAATAACATAATTGAATTATTAAAGAAAAATAATTGTACTATCGATTACGTTGATATTAACTATATTGATAAAGCTGTTCCATTATATCAAATTATCGCCATGGGCGAAGCTAGTTCAAACTTAGCTAGATTTGATGGTATAAGATATGGATACAGTTATGAAAATCCAAAAGATATTGAAGACCTATATTTAAAAACAAGAAAGATAGGTTTTGGTGCCGAAGTAAAAAGACGTATCATGATAGGTAGTTATTTATTATCTGGAAAAAACGCTAAAGCTTACTACAACAAAGCTCTAGAAATAAGAGATGATATGCGTAAAAGCTTCCTAGAAACATTTAAAAACTATGACCTAGTAATAGGACCAAACAATACAACTGTAGCCTATGAATTAGATAAAGGATTAGATGACGCTATAAAATCATTTATGGATGATGTTCTAACCATACCAGTAAACATGGCCGGTCTTCCAGGACTAAGTTTGCCAATAGGATTTAATAAAGATAAATTACCAATTGGTATGCAAATAATAGGAAGTCCATTTGGTGAAGCAAAAATATATCAACTAGCTAGTTTTATTGAAAAAGAACTTAATCTAGATTTAAATCCTAACAATAAGGAGAGTGAAAAGAATGACTAATTATATTCCAACCATTGGTATTGAAGTCCATGTAGAATTAAAAACAAATACAAAAATCTTTTCAAACTCCCTAAACGGATATGGACAAATGGCTAATTCCTTAACAAATGTAATTGACTTAGGTTATCCAGGAACATTGCCAACCGTTAATGAAGAAGTTATCAATTTAGCTATTAAAGCCGCAACAGTACTAAATTGTAAAATAAGAAAAGTAATGCACTTCGATCGTAAAAACTATTTTTATCCAGATAATCCAAAAAACTTCCAAATAACTCAGTCTAGAACACCAATTGGCTACGACGGTTACATTGAAATAGAAGTTGATGGTACAAAAAAGAAAATAGAAATAGAAGAAATGCATATAGAAGAAGATACTTGTAAAAGTACCCATCGTGGTGATAAGACATTACTAGACTTCAATAGAGCTGGTGTTCCATTAATCGAAATAGTTACTAAACCATGTATTAGTAATTCTAAAGAAGCTAAATTATACTTAGAAAAATTAAAAGAACTATTATTCTACACAGGTATAAGTGACTGTAAAATGGAAGAAGGTTCTATGAGATGTGATGCCAATGTCTCAATAAGAAAAAATGAAGAAGATCCATTCGGTACAAAATGTGAAATTAAAAACATTGGTTCAATTTCTAACGTTGGTTTAAGTATCGAAAAAGAAATAATTCGTCAAAGTAAATTACTAGACGCTAATGAAACATTCCAAGAACAAACTAGACGTTATGACGATAAACTTGGTGATACCGTATTAATGCGTGTAAAAGAAACTGGAAATGATTATCGTTACTTCCCAGAACCAGATATTCCATATCTTTATCTTACAGATGAAATGATAGAAGAAGTTAAAAAGACAATTGAAATGTTACCTGATGAAAGAAAAGAAATTTATATTTCTAAAGGTGTAACAGAATCAAATGCTAAAAAACTAATTCAAAATAAACCATTAAGTGATTATTTTAATTTATTATTAAATGAAGATACTAACTTTAAAATAGCAAGTAATCTTCTATTAGGAGACATTTCTGCATACCTTAATAAAAACGAAAAAAGTATCACAGAAACAACCCTAACAACATCTCGTTTCCTAGAATTAATTTCTAAATTAGATGATTCTACTCTAAGTAGTAAGAATTTAAAAGATATTTTAGATAAAATTCTAGAAGAAGATAAAACAATTTCTGATATTATTAAAGAATCCGGAATAGAAAATATTAAAGATGATAATGCCTTAAGAGAAATAATTAAAAAAATAGTTTCTGAAAACGAAGAAAGTGTTAATGACTATAAGAAAGGACATGATCGTGCTATAAAATATCTTATGGGCCAAGTAATGAAAGAAACAAAGGGTAGTGCTAATCCTAAATTAGCCATGGATATTTTAACAGAAGAACTACAGTAATTCACAATTGAAAAAGAATAATTGATGGTGTATAATAAAAATACTAGGATGTGATGATATGAAATATGTAAAGAAAAATAAGAAAACATTTATCGTAATAGGAATATTTCTATTATTTGTAATATTATTAATACCAGTAAAAATAGCTTTATTTCCAAATACCGGAAAAGCTCTTTATGGTGACCGTTTAGACGGAATCGAAAAAGTTAAAATTACAGATTCACAATTAAAAAATGTAGAAAAGACTTTAAAAGATCAACCAGTCTCATCTGCTACTGCTAGAGTTTCTGGTAAAACTGTAGAAATAACTATAACAGTAGAGGCTGAAGTATCATTAGATGTCGCTAAAGACATTGGTGCTAAAGCTATTGAACCATTCAAAAAAGACCAAAAGGAATACTATGATTTCCAAATCTTTGTCACAAAAGAAAAAGAATCAGACCAATTCCCAATCATTGGCTATAAGCATCACAAGTTAGATAAGATAACTTGGACTAAAGATAGAACAGGAAGTGCCGAATGAAAAAAAAGTTTCTAATATTTTTAATCCCAGTTATCATAGCGAGTGTTGTATTTGTTGTTGTATATAGACACTATAATAAAGAAGATAAAACAACAACCCTAACCATTAGTGAAAAACGCTGGGTCGAGAAAAATAAAGATAAGACTTATGACTTTGAAGTTGTTAATGATTATCCATTATATGGTCTAGCTGGCGAAGGTGTAATATTCAAATTCTTAGATGACTTTGAAAAAAACGTTGGTATTGAGTTTAATAGAATTCCATACTTAAAAAGTTCAACTCCAACAACAGATAGTTTTAGAATTGAAATACTAGATAATGATGCTAAATTAAAAGATAAAAACTTATTTCTTTTCAATGATAACTATATTGTTGTAGGAAAAGAATATGAAAGAATCAACAGCACTAAAGATATGCGTAACATAATATTTGGTGTTTTTGAAGAAGATGCCGAAGAAATAAGCTATTACCTAAAAGGTGGTAACAACTTATCATACAAGACTTATAAAGATATTACCGACTTGTACAAAGCTTTAGATGATGATGAAGTAAATATGATTGTAGTACCTAATATAATGTATTTAGACTATACCATTGAAAAAGATAAGTACTATATTAATTATTACTTAACAGAAATGAAAAAACAAATAGTTCTAACTCTAAGTGATAATAATAAAGAATTAAATAAAATAGTTACAAAGTACTATAATAAATGGCGTTTAACAGCATATACAAAAGAATATAATGAAGCATATTTAGACTATTATTTATTAAAAAATAACTTAAGTGCTAAGACTAAAGCTTCACTTATATCAAAAGATTATACTTATGGCTTTGTTAGTAACACACCATATGAAGTATTAGTAAATGGAAAACTAGCAGGTATAGCTGGCGAATATATCGACAGAATATCAAGACTAGCAGATATTAATTTTAAATACAAAGAATATAAAACAAAAGATGAGTTACAAAAAGCTATAGACTCAGGAGAAATAGATGTTTACTTCGATTACTATAACTATAATAATGATAAATACTACGCTACATTATCTACATTTGTAGAACAATATGTAGTACTAGGTTATCAAAAAGATAATCATATAGTTAATTCATTCGAAAGTCTAAAAGGACAAGATATAGTTATGTTAAAAGAAGATTCATTATATAACTATTTCTCAACAAACTCACGTGCTAACATATCTGGCTATGATGATATAGACAAATTATTATCTAAAGCTGGAAATAAAATGATAGTTCTAGATAGAGAAATCTATAATAACTATCAAACAACAAAATTCAAAAAATTCAATTTATTATACATGGATACAATGCTTAATGATTATAAGTTCATGGTAAAGAAAAACAATGAAGCATTCTATGACTTATTTAACTATATTATCAATACTAATTCTTATTATAATTATCGTAATGCTGGAATAGAAAATCTTCATGCTTCAATACTAGAAGGTTCAACATTCCAACAAGTTTATACAATAGTATTAATAATCGTCTTTGTACCATTGATAATATTATCAATAATTTACTTACTATATAAGAGAAAACGTAAAGTAAAGAAAGTTAAAACTAGTGAAAGACATAAATATACTGATATGTTAACTTCACTAAAAAATAGAAATTACTTAAATGCCAAAGTACCAGAATGGGAAGAGTGCAAAGTTTATCCACAAGCTATTGTAATGGTTGACTTAAATAATGTTAAATACGTTAATGATAACTTCGGTCATGAAGAAGGAGATCAACTAATCATTAAAGCTGCTGGAATACTTGTAAATACTCAGTTAGAAAATAGTGAAATTATCCGTACTGATGGAAATGAATTCTTAATATACTTAGTAGGATATAGTGAAAGACAAGTAGAAACATATACTAAAAAGATAGCTAAAGAAATGAAAAACTTGCCACATGAATTTGGTGCCGCAATTGGCTATACTATGATTCTAGACAAAATAAAAACATTAGACGATGCTATAAACGAGGCAACTCTACAAATGATAGCGAACAAAGAAGATTTAAAATAAGAGGTTGATAAAATGGAGCGAGCAAAGGGATTCTTAAAAAAAGCAATTGAATTAATCAAAAAGCCTGAAATGAGAATATTACCTGGACATCTCGCTTTTTTCTTTGTCATGTCCTTAATTCCTATAGTTGCTTTAATGGGAGCTCTAGCATCAAAATTCTCAATTTCCTTAGACATTATAAAAGAAGCACTTGGTGTTTCAATACCGGCTGGAGTAGAAGACTTTATACATAGTATTGTATCCGGAAAAGGATTAAGCTTTAACATTGGTATATTTTTCTTATCAGCATTTATCCTTGCTTCCAATGGTACTCATGCCATAATAATAGCGTCTAATGAAATCTATAAAATAAAACCAAAAGATGTCCTAAGACGTAGAACAAAAGCAATTTTAATGACTGCTATATTAGTAGAAATAATGTTTTTCTTATTAATAGTACCAGTATTTGGAGATACAATATTTGATATATTAAAAACAAGTTTTGATAACAACAGTACAACAGAAATATTATATAGAATATATCGTTTACTAAAATATCCATTAAGTATTGCTGTTATTTATCTAAATATAAAACTTATTTATATAATTGCTCCAGATGAAGAAATTGAAGGTAATACGGCAACAAAAGGAGCTGTATTCACAACCATAAGTTGGATAATATGTTCAGAAATATATTCATTTTACTTAGACACATTTACAAAATATGATATTTTCTACGGTAGTATTTCTAATATAATTATTTTACTACTTTGGGTATACATGCTATCATACATATTTGTTTTAGGACTAGTAATAAATGCTGGTAGTTACAAGAATAATCAAAATATTGAAAAGCCGTAAATCATTACGGCTTATTATGTTATAGATTGAAAAAAAATATCGATAATGCTATAATATATTCTAGTGAGGTTATAAGTATGAAAAGAATAAAATATAGAATTAATAAAACTAAAAATAAAATAATTTCAAGTATAAAAAAAGCTAGAAAAGAACACGTAATACGTAAATACATTAACAATAACCAATTATTCTTAATATATGTTATTACATGTTTAGTAAACGCTACTATGTTACGTTTCTTTTGTATTCATTCCATGACTAACTACTTATCAGTAAAAGCTATCATGGGTGACTTAGCTATAATCCTTATTTTAGGTTCATTTGGCTACTTATGCCATCCTAAAAATAGATTTACATATTATCTAATTCTTGATATTTTCCTAAGTGCAATATGTATGATAAATTCTGTATATTACACATTCTACTCATCTTTTGCATCTGTATCAATGTTATCACTTACACAATACATTGGTGATGTAGGGGATGCAGTTGTTGAAAATGTCTTACAATTAAAAGATTTAGTATATGTAATAGGACCATTAGTACTGGTATTCGTCCATGTTAAATTAAAAAAGAAAAACTATTACAAAAAAATAGAAACAAAGTCTGAACGTAAAAAGAAAATGACTAAGACACTTATATCAGGAGCTGCTGTACTAGGCTTATTCATTGTAACACTAACATCACTTGACGTTACAAGATTTATAAAACAATGGAATAAAGAATATATAGTTATGCGTTTTGGTATTTACATTTATCAAAGCAATGATTTAATTACTTCAATTCAGCCAAAACTAAATTCAATGTTTGGTTACGATAAAGCAAAGAAGAATTTTAAAGAATATTTTTCGTCAAGAGAAGAAACTAAAACAAATGAATATACTGGTATATTCGAAGGTAAAAATATTTTAGTAATTCATGCTGAAAGTATGCAAAATAACGTAATAGGTATGGAATTTAATGGAGAAGAAGTAAGTCCTACTTTAAATAAATTAGCTAGTGAAGGAATGTATTTTTCTAACTACTATTCTCAAGTTAGTGTAGGAACAAGTTCTGATACAGAATTAACTTTTTCTACATCATTAATGCCAACTAAATCCGGAACAGCATTTGTATCATATTCAAATAGAACCTATAATTCTATACCAAAACTATTAAGTGAAAAAGGATATTACACATTTAGTATGCATGCTAATAATGCTGACTTTTGGAATAGGCGAGCAATGCATAAAAGTTTAGGTTATCAAAGATTCTATAGTAAAAGTGATTATGAAGTAACATCAGAAACAAGTATTGGCTTAGGTTTATCTGATAAAGAATTCTTTAAACAGTCAATACCAAAACTACAAAAGATCAATGAAGAACATGAAAACTGGTATGGTCTAATGATAATGTTAACAAATCATACACCATTCTCAGAAACAGACAAATATGGTGAATTTGCCGTAGACATGAAAGAAACAGTTACTAATGAAGATGGTACTACTGAAGAAATTGTTCATCCATATATGGAAGGTACAAAACTAGGTAACTATTTCAAATCAGTCCATTATGCAGATAGTGCACTAGGTCAATTTTTAGATGACTTAGATGAAGCTGGTTTACTTGACAATACAATAGTTGTATTATATGGTGACCATGATGCAAGATTACCAAGAAAAGAATATAATTTATTATATAATTATGATAAAGAAACAGACTCATTACTAGATAAAGATGATCCAAATTATAAAGAATATGATTCATATCAATATGAATTAGGTAGAAAAGTACCATTTATTATCTGGAGTAAAGATATGGCTGGTACAAAATATAATCAAGAAATAACAGAAGTTATGGGTATGTATGACGCTATGCCAACTTTAGGAAATATGTTTGGATTCTACAATGAATACCAATTAGGGCATGATATCTTCAATGTACTTGGTCGTAATATAGTATGTTTTCCTAATGGTAACTGGGTAACTGATAAAGCTTATTATAACAGTCAAAAAGTAGAGTATTTATCATTAAGTGATGAAGCAATCAGTGAAGCTGAAATAAAAGAAAATACTGAATATACAAATGCTCTGTTAGATGTTTCAAATGACATAATAGTATTTGACCTTCTCGCTAAAGAAGAAGAAAATGAAGCATTAAAAAATCAAACTGAGGAAGGAAAATAATATGAAATTAAAAAAGAAATTTAAAATTATCCTAATAATATTATTAATAATAACTGTAGGTGTTTTAGCCTTCCTTGGCTATAAAAAGTTCTTCGCAACACCAACTGTTAAAGAAGCTAAAGTATTAAATACAATAAAAGATTATGATTATGTTTTAAAAGACAACAAAAGTAAAAAATATCAAAGCTTATTTAAAGAATTAGCTAAAATACTAGAAGAAAAAGAAGTAGATTATGAAAAATATGCTTCAAAACTAGCAGAAATGTTTATTGTTGATTTCTATTCATTAGATGATAAAACAGCTAAAACAGACGTTGGTGGAGTAGATATAGTTCATCCAACAGTCTTAAATAATTTCTTAGAAAATGCTGAAAATACTTATTATAAATATGTTGAAAGTAACATCTATAATAATAGAAAACAAAGTTTGCCAGAAGTTGATACAGTTACAATAGATAGTGTAGAACAAACATCATTTACATATGGAGAAACTATTGATGAAGAAGCATATAGTGTTAAAGTAAATTGGAATTATACTGATGAGTCATTTTCAGACTATCAAAATGAGGCAACTTTAATATTTGTACATGATGATAAAAAGTTATATTTAGTAGAGTTAAATTAACAGCAAAAAAGAAATTGGAATCTGTAAATAAATCTGTATAAATAAGAAATCTTTCCATGAAAAAAGAAATGGAAGGATTTTTATTATTTATAAGGAATTTGCTTATAATTTATCAAGTACATTAAAAATTGGTGATATTAATTTTGATTCATCAATGGAATATTCTAAAACGATAAAAAAACAGTGAAATAATTTTAAAAAAAAGGACCTATATAAAGTTCATAACTATCATGGCAAAAAAATAATAAAACTATTCAAAATAGAATAGTTTTATTCATTATCATTTGCCTCTGTATCAGTATCCTTATTTAAATCAGTATCCTTTTCAGAATCATTATCTTTTTCACTTTCTTTTTCAGAGCCCTTTTCATTATCTGATTCATTTTTATTATCTTTTTTATTGTCAGTTTCTTTAGCGTCATCCTTAGTAGTATCTTTTTTACTACTATCCTTAAGAGTTAATGCAACACTTCCATTAATTAAATCAATTCGCTTAGATTCAGGATAACTTTGTGATACAACGACACCATCATCATCACCATCAAATGTAACTTTAACACCATATTTACTAGCAACAGACCTAGCTTGTTGTTCAGTATATCCAATAAAACTTGGTAATAATTTGTAAAGACTAGATGATTTATATGGACCTTTACCAATAATTTCTTTTTCATATGTTTCATTGATGGAAAAACTAAATTCTGTAATATCAGTATGATTAGCTAACTCTAAATTTTCCTTCATAGCTTGAACAATATCATCACGACTACTTTCATTAGGAACATAATTATAAAGAACCATTCTCATTCTTTCATCATATATCATTTGACTGTTACCAGCTAAATATAATTGTTGAATATTAATTATATCAGCTTCATCAGAAGACAAACTACGTTTTACAATGTCTTTAGCAATATTATAGAATGATAACATTTGTTGAGTAGTTAAGTTTGTATCCAAACTATTAGAAACAGTATCTAATATTTCCATAAATTTACTAACGCTAGAAATTGTTTTAATTTTATTAGCAAGAGCCATTACAATTTCTTGTTGATGTTGATTTCGACCAAAATCACCATTGACTAATGCTTTTCTATTTCTTGCATATACTAATGCCTGTTCACCATCTAAAGTTTGTAAACCAGGATTAATACATACCTGACCACCACGAGAGGAATCATCTGTACATAATGTTTGTTCAACATTTATTTCAACACCATCAACAGCATTAACCAATTTAACAAGACCCTTAAAATTAATCTTAGCATAATAATCTATATTAACACCTAAATAATTCTCAATAGTATTCATCATACAATCGTTGCCATATGCAGCAGCATGAGTAATTTTATTTTCAGCTTTATTAGACCAACATGCAATAGGTACATAACTATCTCTTGGAATAGATAACATAGTAGCATTTAATGTTTTAGGATTAAAAGTAACTAATATTAATGTATCACCATTCGCAACAGCATTCTTTGATAAAACCTCATCTGTAGAATCAATTCCCATAAGTAATATCGTAAAAGGTTCAGTAATATCTTTACCAGTTGATTCAGTTTCAACAGAAGATGTAGCGGACTTTTTCATCTTTTTTTCTTTAGTTAAAATAATCTTTGTATCACTTTCTATATTTTCATAACCAGTAATAGTTTTAAACATAGAAGAGTAATCAGTAGGTAATATAATAGCATCAATTTCATTAGCATATAAATCAGTAATCATAGATTGATAATCACTATAATCAATCAATTCATTATCATCATACAATTTATTGTCATCAATAATTTCTTGAGGAATAATATATCCATCAGGTGACTTCTTGTTATTGTCATCCAAAACACCAATTTTATAATCAAGAATATCATTAATATCTTCAGCATCATTACTAGCCATAACTACAACACTAGAAGAATATAAAATCTGACTCTTATTCATGTTACTTAACTTACCATATAAGTAAAAAATAACAATTCCTACAAAAACACAAATTAATGTATATAAAACCATAAAAATAATATATCCAATACGTTTAGAATGTTTCTTTTTAGGTCTCTTCTTAAAAATACCCTTGGTCTTAAATATAATAATTAAATCAATTAGTACCAAGATACCAATAACAATGTATCTAATCATATTTTCAATAGACTGTAATGAAAATATTTCGTATATAGCAAAACCACTACTTAATAAAGATAAAATTGTTAAAATAAGTAGTACAGTTTTTAAAATCGGTCTTTTCTTCTTTTCTCTGTCTTTACTCATATATAAACCTCCAAATAATCGATAAATTATACAAATAATATTATATCCAAAAATAACCAATATATCAAGGAATAGAAAAAAGTAATGATAAAATCGTAAAGCTAATTTACACTTTACATTTAATACCAAAATATTTGTAAAGTTATCGTCAAAAAACAATAAAAATATATTAAAAAATTAAGAAATAATCATATAACTGATATAATATAGTTGATAAAATAGGAAGGAGAAAAAATAATGAAAAAAATAATAATATTTACAATCTTTATTATGACTTCCTTTTTACTAATACCCAATAACGTAAAGGCATATTCATCAGAAGATTACAAAAACAGAAATTTATGTGGAAATTATGAAGTAGCAGGTTTTCATACTGATGGTGTAATAGATAAAGTCAGCTGTCATGATACATATGCAGAAGCAAAAAAATTCATGGAAAATAATGGAGCAGATGACCTAGCAATAATGACTAAAGTCAACGGAATAACTAAAATACTAGATTGTAATGTAGGACTTTTAGATATGAGTGTCAATCCAACAACATTAACCTATTTTTACCGTGAATCAGCTTTAAAGAATACATTAACTTATATGGATACAGGCTCTTTATATGGAGGAGTGGACGCTGTATTACTAGAAACAGAGTATAACAGCACTAAAGGAGTCTGGGTTGCTAAAGTAAGAATAGGCAACAGTACATCTTGGGTAAGTCAAGAAGCGTATGAAGTAGTACCAATAACATGGATAAAATCATCAAGTTCATATACCGTAACAAATGATTATATCAAACACAATTATGTGAATAAAATACAAGAATATTACTCAGGTAGCAGAGGAAGCATCATTGGACCTAAACCAGACATGTTATCCACAGGATCTTACTACAGTTTCGATGGACATTATTTTTACACAGATATAAAAACATTAGTAAAAGATTATAAAAATAATACATATAATAATTCTGTAAATAAAAATAATCCTTATTACAATTACTATATGTACTTATCAAATCATACCAAGACAGTATACTCAAGTCAAAATATAAATGAATATATAAGAAATAATTTGAGTATTACAAAAGATGCATATGGAAAATATGTAGATGGAATAACTAATAAAGGTTCAAGATTATATCAAACAGGAACATATTTCTATTATTCTCAAGAAAAATATGGAGTTAATGCTTTGCTTTCACTAAGTTTAAGTAGAAATGAAACTGGTAATGGAAGAAGTAGAATAGCCATAGAGAGAAATAATGGTTTTGGTCTTAATGCTGTAGATTCTAATCCATACCAAGCATCAAACTGGTATGCAACATTTCCTTCAAGTATTTTAGGTTATGCATCAGGCTGGGTAACATATGGCTATGCAGATCCAACAGATTGGCGTTACTTTGGCCCACAGTTTGGTGATAAAGGAACAGGAATGAATGTAAAATATGCATCAGACACATACTGGAGTGAAAAAATGGCCGCTAACTACTACAGTTTTGATAAATCAAAAGGTCTACAAGATTATAATTATTATCAATTAGGTGTTGTAACAGGAGCAACAGCAGTCTATTCAGATGCTACTAGTACTTCAAAATATATTTATACATATCCAGAAGCAGAAGACGCCATAGTAATAGTAGGCGAAAAAAAAGGACAGTCAGTAAATGGTAACACAACTTGGTATAAAATAATGAGTGACTTCAATCTTGATTCAAACTATAACATTATCTCATCAGGGGATTATAACTGGAATAGTTATGTATATGTACCTGCAGCCTATGTAAAAAAGATTAATACCGGTAAAAATGGATATATTACACCAACTTCAGTACCAGAATATTCAGATACTAATTATACATATGACTTATATGATACAGGTAATACATTTACACCAAAAGTTGCTATTACAACAAAAGAGACAGAATATTATTATGATTCATCCTTGGAAACTAAAAAAGGACAATCTCTTTTAAAAGAAAAATATGTTATAGTTTATGCAACAGCATATGATAGTAATAAAAAAGAAGTATCATACTTGGTAACATCTGATTATTTCTATAGTCAAAAAGACTGGGTACCAGCAGATACAATTAAATTTATAAGTGCTGAATATGCTTATGTAACCATGTCAACAACAGGTAATTATTATACCTGGGTAAATTCAGTAACAGAAGATACAGAAGCTACTAAAATTTCGGGACTATATGATAAAGCGTATGTACCAATACTTGATAAAAAAGAAGTTTCAGGTCAATTATGGTATAAAGTACCAGTAAATCTATCATCAAATACAAATTCATATGGCTGGACACTAGCAAAAACAGAAGACGCAACGTTTACATTATCAACAGTAACTGTGGAAAACACTATTCCAGAAATAAAAGCTGTTGATAAAACTATTGTTCAAGGTACTAATATAAATTTACTAGATGGTGTTGAAGCAACAGATAAAGAAGATGGTAACTTAGAAGTAAAAATAAAAAGTTCAGAATTAGATATTAATAAAGTAGGAACATATCAAGTAACGTATCAAGCAACAGATAGTAAGTTATCATCAGTAGAAAAAACAATTACTATAACAGTAACTGAAAATAAAAAACCAGTTATAACTGCTAAAGATAAAACAATAACAAAAGGTTATGAATTTGATCCAAAACAAGATGCAGAAGCAACAGATGAAGAAGATGGAAAAATAGAAGTAGAAGTAATTGACAACAAAGTTAATAAAGATGAACTAGGAACATATCAAGTAACATATCAAGCAACAGATAGTTATAATCAAACAGTAGTAAAAACTATCAATATTACTGTAGTTGCTAATCAATTACCTACAATAAACGCATCTGACAAAACTATCTATTTAAATGAAGAGTTTGATGAAAAAGAAGGCGTTGAAGTACTTGATCCAGAAGATGGTAATATAACAGATAAATTAAAAGTAAAAGAAACAACAGTTGATATTACTAAAGTAGGAGAGTACAAAGTAGTTTATGAAGTAACAGATAGTAATAAAGATACAGTAACTAAAGAAATAAAAGTAACTGTAACAGAAAAGAAATTAATAGAAACATCTGGTAACTTCTACTTTGATTATTTAAAAGAAGTAGATAATAAATTACAACTAAGAGGTTATTTAACTGTAAATGGTATGAATAATACTTTAAATGAAAAAATAACATATAAGATTATCTTTGTAGATGAAAAAGGTAATACTTATGAACAAAAAGCTACTAGAATTACTGATTTATCTGATATTAAAAGACCAATAACTGTAACAGATAATTATACTTATACACATGCTTGGTTCTATATAAATATTGATGTAGAAAAATTACCAAATGCTAACTATATAATGTATGTGCAAGCTGAGTCAGATAAAACATATTCTAAAGTACTTGTAAATAACAAGTTATATAAAACAGAAATAACTGGATATGAAACAGATGATAAAACAGTAAATATCAAGAACAACTATGGTAATAAAACTTCAGCTGTAACTTTATATGTTAGAGATGATCAACCTAAGAAAAATGTTGGTAGTTATTATAATCAATTTGATGTATGGAGAACTTTAGAATTTACTAATAATAAATTACATATAAAAGGTGCTTCTTACTCATATGGTATGAATCTATCTACAGTATCAAAAGTAGAAAGAAAGATCATATTTGAAAATAAAGAAACATTAAAGACTTATACATTTGATTTAGGAAGTATAACTAATGGACTTTATAAAGTAGCTTTACCAGAGTCTGATAACTTAGATAAGACAAGAGCTTGGTATGACGCTACTATAGATATAAGTAAATTAGAAAAGGGTATTTATTCAATATTTATTACTACTAAATCTAATTTAACTGATTTCTCGGAATTAAATGATAATTTAAGAAGAAGTTTAACAGATAAAAAAGCAACTATAAATAACAAGGATTATCAGTTTATATTAGATACTAAAAATGGTAATAATATTGAACTTGTAGTTAGTTAAAAGGCATTGTTACTATTCACAGCCGAGATAGAGAATAATCTCTATCTTTTTACTTTTATTAT
>CAVAJX010000051.1:0-4984 GCA_963589235.1 bacterium
CCATGGAGATTATTCCTTTTTCATGCTTTAAGTCATTTTCAAAATCGTTTGCGGCAAACTCGCCTTTTATTGTATAGCCAGGTCCTCCAGTACCAGTTCCAGTTGGGTCGCCACCTTGTAAGACGAATCCTGGTATTAATCTGTGGAATGTGTTATTATCATAAAATCCTGTTTTTACTAGTGAAATGAAGTTTGATACTGTATTTGGTGCAATTTCAGGATATAATTCCATAACTACTGAGCCATAATTTTCTATATACATTGCTACTACGGGATTTGTTGTGTCATATTGTGATAGTTCAACTTCATTTGATGTCGTGTCATAATTTATTCCTAGTAAGTCTTCTTTTACAGTTTCTTTTTTGTTACTGCAGCCAGAAATAGATACAATGAATATTAGTAATGTTATTATTAAATATATTTTCTTATTTTGCATTTTTCTTTGTCCTTTCTAATATGTCTCTTGCTGCTACTAATCCTGTGGCTGCTGCTGTTACGATATTTCCAGCCTTTCCAGCACCATCACCTATAAAGTATATATTATCATTATTTAGTTTGAAATTGTTGTCGGTTGCGATTTCATTACTGAAAAATTTAATTTCTGGTCCATATAGTAATGTATCATCATTTGCAACTCCTGGTATTATTTTGTCAAGTGTTTCTAGGCCTTCTAAAATATTTGTAATGATTCTATGTGGCATAACTAGTGCTAAATCTCCGGCTACACAGTCTTTTAAAGTTGGCTCAATGAAGCCTTTATTTATACGATGCCATTCACTGCGTCGACCATTTTTCAAGTCTTTTAATGACTGTATTATTGGTTTACCATCACCTAGTACATTGGCAATTTTAGCAATTGATTCGCCATATAATCTGGTGTTGGTAACTGGCTCTGTTAAATTAACCTTGCTTATAAAAGCAAAATTGGTATTGTTACTTTTTGTGTCTTTTAAGGCATGCCCGTTGACACATATGTAGCCATAATAGTTTTCTTTTGCTACAAAGCCTCCTGGATTAGTACAGAATGTTCTAATTTCATCTGAATATGTTTTTGTCTTTATGAATATAGTTGGATCATATATAACATTGGTAATTTCTTCCATTATGTCTTTTCTAACTTCTACTCTAACGCCAATTTCTATACTTTGTGATAGATATGGTATATTGTGTTTGTCAGCAAAGTCCTGTATCCATTTTGCTCCTGTACGTCCTGGTGCAATGACAACATTTTTAGATATTATGGATTTTTCTTTTTTTGATGGATCCAAATAAGTTATTTCATGTTCTTCTTCATTTATTGTTTTTATGTCTGTAACATCTGATCTTTCTATTAATGAAACACCTTTGTCGGCTAAGAATTTGCAAATTCCTTCTATGTATTCTGGCAAATGGTCACTGCCTAGATGTTTTTGTTTTATAATTAGGAGTTTAGCACCGGCTACTGTTACTTTTTTTCTTATTTCTGAGGCAAAGTCTAAATTACTTGGATATACTTCAGCATCCATATTAAATTTGTTAAAAATTGCTTCTGTTTCGTCTATTAATTTATAAGCTTCGCTCTCGCTCATGTATTTTGTTAGGTCACTTTTACCAAGTTTTGGTATAAAATTCAGCTTGCCGTCTGAAAAGGTTCCTGCTCCACCGTAGCCAGATAATATGGCACATGGATTACAGTTTTTACATGGTACTCCTTGCTTTATCATTGGACAAACCCTTTTCTTTACAAAAAATCCTTTTTCTAAAATTGCTATTTTTAGTTTTGGATTATTGGTTATTAGTTCATAGGCATTGAATAGACCGGCTGGTCCAGCACCTACAATTACAACATCATATTTCATTATATCACCCAGTATAATTTTACCATAACTTTTATTTTTTTACTAATTAATTATAAAATGTATGATACAATATACTTGGTGATAATAAATGACTAGAGAGGAACTGAATAAGGCTAAACAGTCCGAGATTATTGGTGAAGAGCGAAGAGAAAAAAGAAAAAAAGTAGTATGCATTACTTTCAAGATAATTCTTGCTTTAGTAATTATTTTTTCTACTTTTTATATTTTAAATGATTATATATTTACGAAAAAAATATTGGTCAAAGAAGAACGAATTGTAAATGAGAAAATTCCAGATAGTTTTAATGGCCTTAAAGTTGTACAATTTTCTGATTTGCATTATGGTTCTACTGTTTTTCTAGATGAAGTAAAGGAACTTGTAAAAATAATTAATTCTAGAAATCCTGATATTGTTATTTTTGCTGGTGATTTAATCGACAAAAATTACGATATTTCAGATAAAGATAAAGAAAAACTTATTCATGAAATTTCTAAGTTAAAGGCAAGCATAGGTAAATACTCTGTCTTTGGTGATGAGGATAGTGAGGATTATTCAAGTATTATTAAGCAGGCTGGTTTTAATCTACTTGATAATTCTTATGACTTAGTTTACGATGGTGATAAAACACCAATTATTATAATTGGAATTTCTAGTTTGTTAAGTAATAATTACGATATTGATGCGGCGTTCAGTTATTTTAAGGAAAGCAATAGTAATTCTAATTTATATAGTATTGTTGTTTTTCATGAGCCAGATTTAACTGATTATGTATTGAAAAATAAAAATACTGACTTGTTGCTGGCTGGTCATTCTCATAATGGATACGTAAAACTACCTTTTGTTAATGGTTTGATTAAGAGTGACGGTGCTATGGAATATTATGATGAAAGATATGAATTTTCAAATAGTAAACTTTTTATATCATCTGGAATTGGTACCAATGGCTCTGGTGTGAGATTTATGTGTCAGCCAAGTGTTAATTTTTTTAGACTTTCAAGTAAATAGAGTTTTAAATTTTTGAAGGAAGTTTTCCTTCTTTTTTTGTGATTTCTTATATATATCTAGTTGACCTATTTTTTTGTCACCTAGGTATATTTTTATGGTTCCAGCTGTATTTTTTGAATTATCCGTGAAGGTTACAAGTGTTTTGATTTTAGATATTTCCTTTTTGGTTAATGGATATGAAAAGGACTTTTTTAGATATAATATTTCGTCTTTGTTTTTACTTTTTACGTCGAAACTATTTTTATCAACTATTTTATAATTTTCATATTCAGCAAATAATTGTTCATATAGTTTTTGATGAGTTTCATATTTACTGTCGTCGTTTAATGTTACTATGGTTAGGTTCAAGTTATTTTTTCTCGCTGTTGTTATTAAAGTTTTACCTGCGCTTGGAGTATAACCGTTTTTTCCTCCGGTGCAATACTTATAATTATTTAGTAATCTATTTCTGTTATACCATAGATATGTTTTGTTGATAGTTGTAGTTTCATATTTTTTAGTTGATGAGATTTGTCTATATGTCTTGTTTTTATGTGCGTACTTAGATAAGAGTGCCATGTCGTAAGCCGTCGAGTAATTTTGGGTATCTTCATCTAGTCCGTGTGGATTTTTAAAAGTGCTATTTTTCATTCCGATTTCTTTTGCTTTTTGGTTCATTAGTTCTACAAATTTTTCTTCACTTCCTGCCGTTGCTACGGCTAATGTTACAGCCGCATCATTTCCTGATCTTAATAGTAAACCATATAATAAGTCTTTTATTGTTATTTTTTCTCCAGGCTCTAAATATATGTTTGTACCATACATTTTTAGTACTTCTGTACCTACTTCTACCTCTTTTTCTATGTCAGTTCTCTCTAAAACTATTATAGCTGTTAAAACTTTTGTTATTGATGCTATAAGTCTTTTTTCGTTTATATTGTTACTGTATAATACTCTCCCAGTGTCCAAGTCCATTGCGATTGTTGACGTGACCTTTGCATAAGTTTTGATGGGAAATAAAACCATTATAGCAATGACTGTTATCAAAAAAAATCTTTTCATTTTAACCACCTAAAGAATTATATGCTATTAAAATAAAATTTTTGTTGCTAGTTTTTTATTTTTTATAGGAAAAGTTATTTTTTTTAGAATAATAATTATGAGGTGATAAATTATGGAACAAAATATTGTTGTACTTAAATCTAAATTTAAAGAAATCAAAAGTAAAGGCTGGATAGAGGCTAGTTCTAATGGTCGTGGAAACGTCGGTATTACATTTGAAAAAGAGTTAGGACTGAGTCCTAATCGTTCTGAAAATCCAGATTTTAATGGAATTGAAATAAAAACAAAGCAAAATAACCTGTATAAATATGTAACTCTTTTTAGTTCGACGTTTGATGGTCCATTTCCATTTGAAATGAAAAGAATATCTGAAAATTATGGTATGTATGATGAAATATGTACGGATGCTAAAGTCTTTTTTGGTATTGTGCGTGCCGATGAATCTACAAAAATTGGAAAAAAATGGAAATTTAAGCTAGAAGTTGATTATATTGAAAAAAGAGTATATTTAGTTGTATATGACAATAATAATGTTATTATTGATAAACAAAGTTATTGGAGTTTTGAATTATTAAGAAAACGTTTAGAAACTAAGTTAACTTATTTGGCTTTTGTTTTTGCTAAACGAAAGTTTTGTCATAATAAAGTGTATTTTTTATACTATGATATTAAGTGGCTGAAATTGAGAGATTTTGAAACATTTCTTTTCTTACTCGAAAAAGGCATCATTAGAGTTAGCTTTAAGGTTGGCGTATATAGATCTGGACCTAAGCGTGGTAAATATTATGATCATGGAACTAGTTTTGAAATACAGGCTGATGACATTGATTGCTTATTTTATAATTTATAGATTAAGTAACGGCATATGATTAAGTACTTCATTTGATAAATCAAATGAAGTACTTTTTATTTTTATTGGAAAATTTTTCCATTTTTATGAAAAAATATTGTCACCATTTTTACATTGATTTTATTGTTTTGTTTTCTTATACATATTTTAAAACACAAAAAATAATTATTTATTTTAATTCGCGCCTTTCGGCTATAAACAAAAGTTGATATACTAATTAAGTGATGTATATGACAGAAAAAATTGAGT